>DASZJS010000167.1:0-4571 GCA_035947935.1 Gemmata sp.
CCACTCTCCACGGACTTGGCCCAAGGGGCATCGTTCCACGAAAATGTCAAAACACCAACACGCAATCCTGCCCGAATGGCTTCCAGCAGATCATCGATAAGGTTCTTGCCTTGAATCAATCGTAATTTCGTTCGTGGACTATAATGTTTGGCCGTCTGGCCGGGTGAGCGATCCACACCCGCGTTTTTACCACCGACTTCGACTTTCCCAATCACCTCCTCCAACATCTGCATGCTGATGAGCCCGGGACGCAACAGCCGCACCACATCGCCCGTCACATCCACAACTGTGGATTCAATCCCGCCGGGACACGAACCACCATCGAGGATCAGAGCGATTCGTCCAGCGAGACCCTTCAAAACGTGTTCTGCCCGCGTCGGGGACAGTTCGGTGCTACGGTTTGCACTTGGGGCCGCAATGGGTACACCCGCCGCACGAATGAGCGCCTGAGCAACGGCGTGATTTGGACACCGCACGGCAACGGTTGGTCCGCCCGCAGTCACCTCATCGGGAACCTCGGATCGTTTGGGAACAACGATGGTGAGTGGACCAGGCCAGAAACGGCTTGCCAATCGTGCTGCCGTCTCCGGCCATTCTCTAGCGACGTTTAGTACTTGTATGCAGTCTGCAACGTGTACAATGAGTGGGTTGGTACTTGGACGACCTTTGGCTTCAAAAATGCCACGCACGGCAGAGGAGTCTATTGCATTTGCACCCAGGCCATAGACTGTCTCGGTCGGGAACGCCACCAGTCGACCAGTCCGAATGAGGTTTGCCGCCCGACTGATCGTGTCGGGATTTGGGGCAAATTGGTCAATATTCAATATCTTAGTATTCATTAAACTATCCGAGCTCACCCCAGCGAAGTGGGATTTGCGAAACACCATCGGTTCACAATACGTCAACTCAAGGTTGGCGTGACAGCAAAACTCTATGGTACGCTGTCGGTGCCGGCATTAACCGGCGAGGAGGCTTTCCCCATGCCTGAACTCACCGTCAACTCGCCCGCTGTTCCCTCACCAACCGCGGAGCAGCGGCGAATCGCCCAGGAGAGTTTTGCGCGAGCCCGCGATGCCATCCACGGTGGACATCTCGATTACGCCATAGCATTGTTGCTCACGTGTTGCCGCCTGGACCCGGCCAACTTCTTTTACCGCCAAACCCTCCGAAAAACCCAGAAGGACAAATTCGGGAATAACCTTCGTGGAAGTCGATTCGCGTTCTTGTCCACCCCCCGTTGGAAGACCCGTGTGAAATCGGCCAAACGGGGACGCGAATACCTCAAGGTTCTTGAATGTGCTGAGAATGTGCTGTGCCGCAACCCCTGGGACATGGGTACCCAACTCGACATGGCCGAGGCGTTCGATGCGCTGGGGTTGAACGATCTTGCTGTCTTCACGCTCGATCAAGCTCGTCAAAAATATCCACGAGATGCCACTCTCAACAGGGCACTTGCCCGACTGTTTGAAAAACGAGGGGATTTCCAGAAGGCCATCGTTCTCTGGCAGCTCGTCAAGGAAACCCACCCAACGGATGTGGAAGCGGCTCACAAGGCCAAGGATCTTGCGGCGAGCGAGACGATCCACAAGGGTCAGTATGAGGCCGCAGCCGCCGGAACAAAGGAGTCTCCGGTTCTCGGTCGAATCGAAGCCCGGGCGGCTGAGAAACAAGACAAGCTCATTCGGGAGGCCGATCCACTCCTGAAGCGGATTGAAGCCGACCCGACAGAGCCTTCCCTCTACATCCAGCTCGCGGGCATTTATCGAAAGCATAAGCAGTTCGATCGCGCCCGTGCGGTTCTCCAGCAAGGGCTCGGGCCGACCGGAAATGCGTTCCAATTGCAGCTCGAACTGATGGATATTGACCTGGCCCCGATTCGCAAGAACCTCGAACACACCGAGGCACGACTGCGCAAACTCAAGGACAAGGCCCATCAAACCGAAGAGGAGGATGCGGGAACAGACGATGAGGAACTCTCCGAACGCGACCTCATTCAACTCCGGTCCAAGCTTTTGAAAGAGCTCAATACGCGCGAGATCGATATTTTCCGCGTCAAGGCGGATCGATTCCCAAACGAGGTGAATCACAACATCGAACTCGGAACGCGGCTACTCAAGGCCGATCTCGTCGATGAGGCAATCGCGGAGCTCCAGAAAGCTCGCCGTGATGAGCGATTAAAGTGGAAGGCCGCCATGTATCTGGGTGTCTGTTTCAAGAAGCGAAACAATTGGCGTTTGGCCCAGCGCAATTTCGAGGAAGCGCTCACTGTCGTTCCCTCATCGGATGAACCAGCCCGCAAGGAACTCCTTTACCAGCTTGCCAACGGATGTGCCGAAAACGGCGATCTCACTCGCGCCATCGACCTCGGTCACGAACTCGCCAACCTCGATTTCGGGTTCAAGAATATCGGCAAGTTACTCGATGAATGGAACGACCGCCTCCAGTCCGCGTGATTTCGTTACTTCACATTGTTGACGACTCGCTCTTCTTCGAGTCTTGTCTCGCGATCCCCTCCCGGCTGCCTGAAAGCTTTTGGTCAGCCGGAAAGGGGGCGACCAGATGACTTTCGTTCGGACCACATCGTGAAAATCTCTGCTCCACCGTAATCGCAACTCCCGTTCTTGATCTTTGCAAAAAAAGTTACTGCTCAAGAACCACATTCACACTAGATTTTTGTGATTCCAGGGATTGATGGTTTGCTATAGCTGTCGATGACCATCAGCCACATCAGAATGAGAATCTGGAATCACGCACTCACGCAACTGGATACCTCCGACTCGTCAATCATTCTCCTGGTGGATTCGCCCCATGCTCAAACTCGATAGTTTCCCGACAGTCACTCCCCCCCCGCAAGCCGCCAATCAACCCACGATCCTAATTGTCGATGATTCGCTGATCGACCGCCGACTGGCTGGCCGACTGCTTGAGAAGGAAGGAGAGTGGCAAGTAGTCTATGCGGGCGATGGAGCACAAGCACTTGAGCTCTTGTCTCGTTCTCTTCCCCAGGCCGTCCTTACCGATCTCCAGATGCCCGTCATGGATGGGCTCACTCTTGTCGAAGAGATCCGGAAGCTCTACCCCACAATCCCCATTGTCCTGATGACAGGACAGGGCAGTGAAGAAGTCGCGGTGTTGGCCCTCAAGGCTGGGGCCGCGAGCTATGTCTCCAAGCGACGACAAGCGATCGACCTGGTTCCAGCAGTAGCCCAAGTGATCGCTGCTTCTCGAACCGATGCCGGCCGTCGCAGGGCAATGGGATGCTTGTCCCTCCGGACCGCTCAATTTGACCTGGAGAACGACCCGAGTTTGATTAGCCCTCTCGTTGCACTGTTAAGAGACGACATGCTATCAGTCGGCGTTTGCGATGAGAACGGAGCCATGCGTGCAGGAATTGCTCTTGAGGAGGCTCTTCTCAACGCTCTCTATCACGGAAACCTGGAAGTTAGCTCCGATCTCAAGCAAGAAAGCGACCAGGCGTTCCACCAACTCGCTGCCGAGCGGCGATGTTTAGCACCATACAGTGAGCGACGAACGCGGGTTGTTGCCCGATTGACACATGATTCGGCGGAGTTTGTGATCGTCGATCAAGGCAATGGTTTCGATACATCGAAATTGCCAGACACCGACGATCCAGAAATCCTACTCCGACCATGCGGACGGGGATTGATGCTCATGCGTATGTTCATGGACGAAGTGACTTACAACTCCACGGGAGACAAGGTCACTATGGTGAAGCGCCGCCTAAAACCTGAGACCGTATCTTGATATCCTGAAGAGCGGCGAGAGAAAACCAAGTTTCTCAAATTAGGATACACAGAAAAAAGTTCTCGTGTAATTGTTCATCGTTTGTCGTCGAGATTGAAAGACACACCTCAATCCCAGCAGAGGGGTTAGTTTTTACTCGCCCCTTGCCCCTTGCCCACTTCTGCCAGCATTTTCTCCACCGGACCATTGACCAAAGCCAATCTCTCCCTTACGGTTGGTGTTCGCCAACCCTCCCAGGAGATCCTCATGCCGGTACCATCTCGTATCACCCGTCGAACTGCCCTTAAAACCGCCGCAGCGACTTTTACCGCACCATTTGTCTGGCGATTGCACGCCAATGCCGCACCGAGCGAAACCGTTTTGCACGCGAGCTTTGGTGCAGATGGTATGGCGGATTCCGATATTCGTTCACTCACAGCGAGCAAGAACCTGAAACTCATTGCGGTTGCTGAAGTCGATCAATCCAAGCCCGCGCTCGCGAATCTCAAGAAGAAATTCCCCGATTGTCGCATTTACGAGGACTATCGCGTTCTACTCGACAAGGAGAAGGATCTCAACTCGGTGAACGTCTCCACCCCCGATCACATGCACGGCTCGATCGGCATGCGTGCCTTGAACCGAGGGCTGAACGACTATGGTCAGAAACCTCTGACGCAGACGATTTACGAGGCTCGGCGCCTGACTGAAGTTGCCGCTGAGAAGAAACTCATCACCCAGATGGGCATTCAAATCCACTCGGCCCGTAAACACAAACTGGTTGTGAAACTGATCCAGGATGGGGCAATCGGTAAAGTCAAGGAAGTCCA
>DASZJS010000168.1:0-3506 GCA_035947935.1 Gemmata sp.
GTGTACCGACCTCGTTGTTCGAGTGCATGATGGTAGCGAGCCTGGTTCGTGGCGTGATAGCTCGTTTCACATCGCCCGGATCGACACTCCCAAACCGATCCACGGGCAAAATGGTGACGCTGGCTCCGAGCCGACCAAGAAACGCAACGGGTTCAAGGGTTGCCGGGTGTTCGACCGCGGTGGTGATGATGTGAACGGCATCTGGTGACCGCCCGCCGAACAATCGGGTGAAGAAGCTGCGCGGTCGCCGCAGACAGGTGCCCTTGATGGCCTGATTGCTGGCCTCCGACCCACCCCCAGTGAAGACGATTTCATCCGGTTGCGCTCCGATGAGTGCTGCGACCTGCCCGCGGGCTTTCTCGACAGCTTCGTGTGCAGCTTTCCCGAAGGCATGGGCGCTGGAGGGATTGCCGAAATGTTCGCGGAGGTAAGGCAGCATCGACTCCACGACAGCGGGGTCGATGGGTGTGGTTGCGTTGTAATCGAGATAGATGGGAGGCACGATTAGAACTCTTACGGTCGAAGGCTCACCCACACACCGCCATACCACGGCAAGCGGAATCTGCCGTTGAGACAAAACGGACCGCCATTCGTGCCAGGGCTTGACACTACTGTATCGGTTTTGTGGATTAATTGGTCATCTCGCGCGAACCACCTGAAACGGATGCTGCTCTCATTCAATGTCCGATTCTGCGGAAGTGTCATGTTGGCGCGGCAGCGGACGCACGGGAGGAATCCTCTATGAAACGCATCGTATTGTTGAGTGTGTGCGTGTCTGCGGCGATCGGAGCGGGGTATGGCATGTATCCCGACGACTACGCACAGTCTGTGAATGCAGCGGCAAAAGCTGCGCTGCGGGTTTGGGAAAACATCGAAGCAAATCCGTACCCGGTACTGATTGCACTCGGTACCTTCCTGATGACGGTCATCTACCATAAAGCGAGGGGCAAGTCGCTGCGCGAATCGGTCGAGGTGGCTGCAACGCGAGTCACGGTGATCCCCGTGCCGCACAAGCAAACAGAGGACCACGAGAACCCGGTGGTCAAGCGTGCGAAGGCGCGAGCCATGCGGGCGCAGCTTCTGGTCGATCAGATCGGTCTTCAGAACCGTCAGCGGAAATTGCCGGAGGAGATCGTCAAGGCCGAGAAGGATGCGTGCTATACGCAGCAGGCTCTCGCCGACACCGAACGGACGCTGACGACCCGGCAGAAGGCCCACGAGGAGGCCGTTGCCAAGCTGGAGGCATTGCAGAAGGAGAACGCGAGCCGCGAGGTGGAACTGGCCGAGATCGAAGCGGAACTGAATAAGCTGACGGATTTGGTGTAAATCGTCCTTCGTCTCATGTCCCTCGTCACTCGGGAAAACCAACGACGAGGGACGAGAGATAAAACGATTTCAGAAAATCTGACGCGCGCCGCCCGCCGATAGCCCTCTATATTGTCAGGGCAATCGGTGAGGGTTCAGATATGGAACGGGCCGCGACCGAAACAGCTATTCGCCACCTCCGGGCCGCGCTTGAGGTGTCGGACCCCGGTGGGGCAACCGATGCGGAACTCCTCGATCGGTTCGTCCGCTCCCGGGATGAGGCTGCCTTTGAACTTCTCGTCTGGAGGCATCGACGGTTGACTCTCAGCGTCTGCCGACGGGTACTGCGACATGAGCAGGACGCCGAGGATGCCTTCCAGGCCACGTTCCTGATTCTCGCCCGCAAAGCCGGAACCATCGGGCGGAGCGAATGTCTGTCCGGCTGGTTGCACACCGTGGCTACTCGCGTGGCAACGGCGGCTCGGGCGGTCGCGACCCACCGGACAGCCCGAGAGCGGCCCGGTGTGGACATATCCACAGTATCAGATCCAGTTCCCGATCCTGCGGATACGATGTCCGCCGACGTGCTGGCCGCCCTCGACCAGGAGATCATCAGGTTGCCCCGGAAGTACCGGGAACCACTACTGCTTTGCTACCTGGAGGGGCTAACCTACCGACAAGCGGGCGACCGGCTCTCTGTCCCAGTGGGAACCCTCTCAGCAAGGCTGGCAAAGGCCAGGGGTTGGTTGCAGAACCGCCTGATGCGCCGGGGTATTGTCTGCTCTGCCTCCGCTCTGACACTCCTTGCTCAAGAATCTGTCCAAGGAAACCACTCCGTACTGATCAGAACCACAGCACGTGCTGCGGTCGCCGTGGGAACAAGCCATTCCAGCGTGCCGTATGGGCACCCGCACTACCTCGCAGAAAAGGTGATACGAGCCATGTTCGTCAAGAAGCTCAATACTGTTTGCGTTGCGTTTCTGACAGTGTCGGTGATCCTCGGTGCCGTCTTCTCGCTTTCACCTGGACGGACTGAGGATAAGAAAGACCCACCCAAACCGGTCGCCAAGCCGGCCGATGAGAAGAGTGTCCCCCTCCGTGGAACATGGTCCATGACCGTTGTCGACAAGGCCTACGTTAACGGGAAACCGTTGCCTCCCAAGGAATGGAACCAAACCGTCGTCATCGCGAACGACCGGATCAGGCGGCTGGATAATGAGGAGTTCATCAATGATGAAATGGTTTTCACGCTCGATCCGAATGGGAAGGCTGGAACTATCAATCTAACCGATCCCCGTTTCGGAATGTTCCAGGGCATTTACAAGCTGGATGGCAATAGACTTCGGATTGCCTACAACCCGTCAGTCGGTGGAACCCGGCCAGTCGACTTCCCAACCGATGAAGCTGCCTGCCTGCTTGGCATTTGTTGCTGGGATCTGAAGCGAGTGAGTCCTGATCCCAAGGTCGCCGTCCAGAGGTTCCCGAACGCCCCCGGCTGCTTCTGGATGTGGACACCAGCCAGCCCGTCATCATCATTTGCAACCCTCGGGCTTGTCCTGTTGTTCGAGAAAGACGCCGACGGTGCCGCGGTCCTGACCCTGGCTGCCTCAGCAGCGATAGGAGTGCTATCCGAGATACCGGAATACAGACCAGTGATTTTTGATGCCGAGAAGCGGCGATTCCTCCCTGTTATCCTCTCCGGCGGAGCATCTGGGGGCAGCCGGGACAAGGCGGTGGTCACGCTCCGTCGCTGGCGGATGGATCCAAAGGTGCTGTCGGCGGACAAGGTCGCCTTTGTGGGCGTGGAGCAGTTGACCGCCGAGACACATCAAATCGCTGCTCGGGAGGCGGTCGAACGTGCGCGGAAGAAGAGTATCGAGGTATTCCCCTACCGGGAGGTTGGGAAGACCTACGAATTCGCTGTCAAGACGACCGACGGGAAGACTATTTCCTCGAAGGATCTGCGGGGCAAGGTGGTGGTGATCGATTGGTGGGCCACCTGGTGTTCGCCCTGCATGAAGCTCCTTCCCGAAGTCAAAGACCTCTACGAGAAGCGCCGCAGGGATGGGTTGGAGGTGGTGGGGGTCAACCTGGACAACGACCCCGAAGCAGCCAAGAAGGCGTGTCGGGAACTGGGTATCACTTGGCCACAGGTTTTCATCCCTGCCGACGAAGCGATACGTGAACTGTGGCTGAAGGCC
>DASZJS010000169.1:0-2653 GCA_035947935.1 Gemmata sp.
CTTTCTCTGCAGACAATCCCGACCTCCAGTCGGTGCTGAGCCAGATACCGAAGATGCATGACGAGAACGTGAAGCGGCTGCAGAACTGGATCGCTTTGCCCTCGATCGCGGCCGAGAACCGCAACTACCCGCAGGGCCCAGATTATATGGCACAACTCGCTCGCGATGCAGGATTCGCGAACGTTGAAATTGTGCCAACATCGGGCAAGCCTGGGGTCTTCGGCATTCTGGATGCAGGTGCGGCAACCACCGTCGGCATCTATTTTATGTACGACGTGAAACAGTTTGACCCTGCGGAGTGGTCTTCGCCGCCGCTCGAAGGGCGGATCGTGGACAAAGAAGGTTTGGGCAGGACTTGCGTCGGTCGTGGCACAGTAAACCAGAAGGGTCCCGAAACAGCCTTCCTTGGCGCCCTCCATGCCTTCAAGGCGGCGGGGAAAAAGCTGCCTGTAAATCTCGTGCTCGTCTGTGAAGGTGAAGAAGAGATTGGATCGACCCACTTTCCCGAGGTTGTCCACCAACCCAAGGTCACCGCTGCGTTGAAGAAATGCATGGGTGTGTTCATACCAGAAGCGGGCCAGGACGCGGATGGAGGCATACAGATATCACTAGGCGGCAAGGGCGTAGTTGAGCTCGAACTGGTTTCCAGCGGAGAGCGATGGGGACGAGGGCCCAAACATGATGTTCACTCCAGCCTCGAGGCACAGGTGGACAGTCCCACGTGGCACCTGGTGCAAGCGCTCAACACGCTCATCGAGTCCGATGGACACACACCTGCTGTGGCCGGCCTCTTTGATAAGGTCAAGCCGCTTACTCCCGCACAGATGAAGATGATTCAGGATGCCGCCGCTCGCCGCAGTGAAGCCACGGTCAAGAAGCAGTTGGGCGTTGAGCATTGGGTGCATGACACAAACTGGCTTGATTCGCTCGTGCTGCTCGAATCCAAGCCCACGATCAACATCGAAGGCTTGGTCGGTGGATACACGGGGCCCGGTGGCAAGACCGTTCTGCCGCATCGCGCCGTAGCGAAGATTGACATGCGGCTGGTGCCTGACATGACGGCTGCCGGTACACTGGCGCTTCTGAAGGAGCATCTTGCCAAACACGGCTTTGGCGACATAGAGGTCAATATGAGTGGTGGCTACGATCCGACACAGACCTCGCAGGATTCGAAGCTCATCCAGGCGCAAATTGCGACTTACCGCAAGCTGGGGCTGGATCCCGTGCTGTGGCCTCGATCCGCCGGCTCCTGGCCGGGATACATCTTCACTTCCGAACCTCTCAGTCTTCCCGCTGGACATTTTGGAGTGGGACACGGGACCGGCGCACATGCTCCGAATGAGTACTATCTGATCGATTCCACCAACGCAAAGGTTGCGGGGATTGATGGAGCCGTGCGCTCCTTCGTCGAGTATCTCTACGCGTTGTCCTAAGCAGAGTGGGAGGGTAATTCCGATGTTCGCACCTCAGACCACATGCGCGACTCTCCGGGCATTTGATCCGATCCCAGACCATTCCCGAGTCACGGGCAAACCGGAAGTTAATCCACAGAGATGGCAAACGGGCACTCTGTGGGTTTCGTGGGGCTCCCGAACAGAAAAGTTCCAAAATCGTCTGCTAGGGCCGACCAACTTCCCTTCATCCGCACACGGAAGGCGAATCGATCTTCCGGAACTGGCGTGTTGGCACCCTCCGCCCATTCGAGATGTACAAACGGTAACGGTAGGGCGGCATGCCGGTGAGCCTGCGGAAGGCACTGGTGAAATGGCTTTGATCGCAGAATCCGCAGTCCAAAGCAATCCGTGACACCTCTATCTCTGGGCATGACAAAAGCGATTGCGCCCGAGCAATACGGACCAGCCTCAGGTACTCGCCGATTGTGCAACCAAAGTGTTGGTGAAATTGGCGGCTAACCTGGACCGGATGTCGACCGACACAGCGGGAGAGATCCGTCAGGGTGCGACGGTTATTTGGTTCTTCGCGTAACATTTCGCGAACTCGCAATAACCAGTGCGGAATCCGCTCTCGGCGCCCGGTGGCTTCCCGTTCGTCACGCAGCAAAAGCCGCAAGACCAATCCCTCGATATCCAGCGGAGAGTCATCATCTTTCTTGGACAATTCCTGATGGAGGCGCGCACCGAGGGTGGCGGAAGAAACACCGGTAACCTGTCCGGGTGAAAAGATCGTCTTACCATGTTCGGCCGCCAGGTCCAGGATCGCCTGACGCAGTTCGACATTGAGACACCGGGATTCGACTGGAAAGTAGTTCTCGTGCGGTTCACCGGCCGGAAGGAAGCGAACGGTATGTGGGACACACGTGTCGCCTCCTCGGCTGTGTCCAGACCAGTGCACGCCCGCAACGATGTAAAGGAGATTGGCACTATCGTGGAAATGCCGCGCGACACAAAGCCCGCGGGCGTATATGATCTCTTCCACTTTAACCGTCGCGGTTTCGATTTTCGCGATCGTGCGCCGCGATTCGCCAGGATATAGAGGTGACGGCGGCGTCTTCATTGCCACTTGGCATACGCGCATCAAAGTGACTCCGATGTCATTTAGACGTACCGAACACGCGAAAGTCTCAGTGGAACGAACCGGTTTTTACCAACGCTAATTTCATACAAGATTATTTGCACGCTGCTCATTTCATATT
>DASZJS010000170.1:0-2413 GCA_035947935.1 Gemmata sp.
CAATGAGCCAAAGGCTGTGAAAGAAGGTGGGAGGGGCGGATCCCATTTTCAGGGCAGCAAGGGTCGCTCCACCTCGCTCAAGTGTCGGCTCGATCTGTTCGCGTCGCGATGAGCGTTGCCACAGCTTGGTCATCCAGCCGCTACGATAGCGCGGCGAACCGCGGAGAGTCGCAGCGAGATAGGCTTGGCTGAGGCCGACACTGCCCAGACCGATCAGGAGGAAAGTCAGGCGGCTCATCAAGAATGGTGTGTCGAATGGGATCGATGCGGTGTTGTAGAATTGCACCCCACGGTCGTTTTTCAACCAAGTCTCGTTCAACCACCGGAATCCGGACGGATCGAGCAACATCAGGGTGCGGTTGATTCGCGGATCCAGCCAGCTCGGGGACCATTCCCAAAGAAAGAAACCACAGGCCATCAACGCGGCAAGGGGCAACACGAAGAGCAGGATAGGCCGGCGCAACCAGGTGCCGATCGCGAAGCAGGTGCCCGTCAGAAAAACGAGCGTGGGAACCGCGATGATGAGTGCCGGTCGCAGGTAATGGACCGGGTCGAATGGGCCGATGATTTCGAGCGAACGCTCGTTGGGGACGAGGTGGTTGAAGAACATGATGCAAAGCAGGTGCAGGCCCAGCACCGCGATAAAGCAGACCAGGATCGATGCATATTTACCCCAGACGTATTCGCCCACGCGCAGTGGTGTCGCGTGTAGGAGTTCGCTTACTTTGAGTTCATCGTCGCGGATGACTGGCATGCCGGCAGCAACGGCAACAAAGAAGATGTAGAAAAGGAACAAGACCACCGTCATCATCTGGGCGATGGCGAACTCCGACGTAATCCAGGCCTTGGTGCCGCCTACCCGGCTGTCGCCGCTGGAGACTTGCAGCGTGCCCGTTGAGAGCCCCCATGCCGATAGCGCAAGGGTCAGGATCAGGATCCAGAACAGAGGCCGGCGGAGGTTATAGAGCAAATCGACTCGAAAGATTTGCATCAAACGTGCCACGCTCATGAACTCCGTCCCCTCAAAGAAATTCAACGACACCGATGAAGGTTAAAGGCACAGCAGTTGAAGATGCATTCTTGTAGGGTGGGTCGAGCCGTGCGAAGCACGTCGAGGCCCACCGTGTTTTCGTTTGCTTGGTATTGGTGGGCCTCGACTTGCTTCGCACGGCTCGATCCACCCTACAAGTATTTGTCGCCGCACCCGGCAAGCGTCAAAGCTACGGAGTATAACCTTCATCGGTTTGGTTGAAGAAATCGAACACTATGGTGTTGTCGGCTTCAGACCTCTGTCGTTTGGCGTACCGCTCCACCCGGCAACTCGGCTCGCATCGTCACGAAGTAGGCGTCTTCCAATGTGGGCGGTACGGACACGAATCCTTCCGGCGGCTGGCCCTGGGTGTCGTAAACCCGAACGCGATTCTTGCCCTCGGCGAGGATGGCCTGGGTGACGGTGCGGGTCTTGCGGAGTGTCTCCAACTCGGCTGTTGATACCGAGGCTTCGAAGATCGTGCCGATCAGGATTTTGCGGACTTCGGATGGGGAAGTCTGGGCTACCAGCCGCCCCTTGTTGATCACGGCAAACCGCGAACAAAGAACCGCCACGTCCTCGACAATGTGGGTGGAAAGCAGGACGATTCGGTTCTCGGCTAATTCGGCAAGCAAGTAGTAGAAGCGCAAACGCTCCTCGGGGTCGAGTCCGGCAGTAGGTTCATCCACGATAATCAGGCGCGGGTCGCCCGCAATCGCCTGGGCAAGGCCGAGTCGTTGACGCATGCCACCCGAATAGGTTTTCACCTTGCGGTGCGCAGCGAAGGTCAGGTTAACGCGGTCGAGTAGTTCGCGGGCTAACGCTTTGATTCCGAGGGGCGATTGCACTCCCTTGAGCCGCAGGAGATGGGCGAGCATGCTTTCGCCGGTGAGATGCGGATACAGGCCGAAGTCCTGCGGCAGATAGCCGAGCTTGCTCCACAGCTTGTAGGGCTGGTTGAGTACATCGTCCCCATCGAGTGTCACTTCTCCAGAAGTGGGCTGAAGTAGTCCGGCGAGGACGCGCATCAGCGTGGTCTTGCCTGCGCCGTTTGGTCCCAAGAGCCCGAACATACCGTTGGTGAGATCGAGGTCGATCCCCTGGAGCGCAGCGACTGGGCCGGGATACACTTTGACCAGGTTGCGAATGGAAAGCACACACTTCTCCACAGGAGCCTGCCGGCCGAAAACGATTCTTGAATTACCTCGGAACGGCGTTGATGTTTCACCGCGGATACCGCACAGTCTCTGCTGAGCGACTCAGGTACTTCGGTGATCGGATGGCGAAATTGCTTGAACGCCCGAAAATAATTGAGAATTGAGCGAATCCGTGGGGGAAACGGGGCGTGGTTTGAAGTTGGATGACATAAGGTTTGGGTGGCCG
>DASZJS010000171.1:0-11859 GCA_035947935.1 Gemmata sp.
CCGGGAGCGTTAGCGACCGGAGGCTATAAAACCTCAATCACTCCCGCTCACGAGTCGAACCATGTCAAAATGACTGCGGTTGGGTCGCGTAATGAATCGTTCATCCAGACCTGCACCTCAGACGGTTGGTCATCCGCATGATGTCACCAGAGGGTGAGAACAGGGAGGTAGAGAATCGGTCAGCCATTACAAATCACGAGTTTGTTTATGATTGAAGTGATTGTTTCAGTCGATGGTGGTCTTCCAGGAGGCTGAAAAAACCTGACAAAACGTGACAAGACCTGACAACGACTGGTGTGTGAAAGGAAAACGCCTCGTTAAGCGCCAAAACGCATCAGGGCAGGATGCCCGCCCGCCCACGCGTGAACAGAGCCGGGCACAAAGTGAGGGGGTAAACCAAATACCAACCCAATGTCTCATTCCAAACCACGCGGAGTATAGTTGCATTTCCCACACCCTTTGCGGTTCTTATAACGACGGCTATTCGCAAGCCGCGGAAGGAACTGCAAAGATGACACCCACCCTCCGCATTGGTGCGGTCAATTACCTGAATACCAAGCCGCTCATCGAGCGCCTGACCGACTTCGCACCCAATCTAGAACTCACTCTCGACCTCCCCAGCCGACTCGCAGATCGCATGGCAAACGGTGAACTGGATGTTGGGCTCATCCCCATCATCGAATTCTTCCGCGGCGATCGCTACTCCTTCGTCCCCAACATCGCCATTGGGTCGCGTGGGCCGGTTTTGAGCGTCACCCTCTTCAGTCGCGTTCCCTGGTCGGAGATTCGCACCGTTGCTCTCGATGAAGGTTCACGCACCAGTTCCGCGCTCACTCAGATCATTCTCCAGAAACGGTACGGCATTCACCCGGAAGTTCGGCCGCTGCTGATCGAAAGCCCTGCCGATGACCTGACCACCGACGCCGTTCTACTCATCGGCGATCGGGCCATGCGGGCCTGTCTCCCTGGCTACCGATTCGCCTACGATCTTGGTGAGGAGTGGACGGATTGGACCGGACTTCCGATGGTGTATGCTGTGTGGGCAATCCGCAACGAGGTCAAACTCGGTGCCGCCGAGAAGGCGTTCCACCGGGCCAAGGAGTACGGGTTATCGCGGGCCGGGGAGATTGCTCAGCGGGAAGCTCCAACTTTGGGGCTCGACCCCGGTTACTGTCGGCGATATCTCACAAACATTATCCGTTACGATCTCGGCCCAACAGAACTTGCCGGGTTACGGAAATACCACCAGCTTGCGGCCGAACTGGGCCTTGCCCCCCAAGGAGCCAATCTTGACTTCCATCGACCGGATCTTGTCGAAAGCCGTTGACGGCGGGCGGTTGATGCCCGAAGAAGGCATCGAACTGTTTCAGTGTCGGGATCTCCACAAACTGGGCCGGGCTGCGCACGCCGTTTGCCTCCGGCTGCACCCGGAGCCGTACCGGACATTCAACATCGACCGGAACGTGAACTACACGAACGTCTGCGCGGCGGTGTGCGACTTCTGCGCGTTCTACCGCAAGTCGAACGATAGCGATGCATATGTACTGCCACGCGAGGAGCTATACCAGAAGATCGAAGAGACAATCGCTCTCGGCGGCGATCAAATCCTCATGCAAGGCGGCATGCACCCATCGCTCAAACTGGAGTGGTATGAGGAACTGCTTCGGGATTTGCGGAGTCGCTTTCCGCAAGTCAATCTCCATGCTTTCAGCCCACCGGAAATCTGGCACTTCCACAAGCTGAACAAGCTGCCGCTGGAGGAAGTTCTGCGACGGCTCAAGGCAGCAGGGCTCGGTAGTCTCCCCGGCGGCGGCGGCGAAATCCTCGTGGACCGCGTTCGCAAAGAACTCACCAAAAACAAGGCTCTCACAGAAGAGTGGCTGGAAGTGAATCGGGTCTGGCACAGGCTCGGAGGGAAATCGACCTGCACGATGATGTTCGGACACATCGAAACCGAAGCCGAGCGGATCGAACACCTCACGCGACTCCGCGAACTTCAGGATGAGACCGGTGGTTTCACGGCGTTCATTTGCTGGACCATGCAACCCGGTCACAAGATGGCCGATTACCCCCAAACCGGGTCGTTTGAATACCTGCGAACTCAGGCCATTGCACGGCTGTATCTCGATAACATCCCGAACATCCAGTCATCGTGGGTAACGCAAGGTGGGAAGATCGGCCAGGTCGCTCTGTTCTTCGGGGCCAACGATATGGGTTCCATGATGATCGAGGAGAACGTGGTCGCTTCGGCGGGGACGGTCCACTACCTCACGCTGGAGGAAATCAAGCAATCGATTCGGGAAGCCGGTTGGGAACCGCGTCAAAGGAATGTGTTTTACCAGTTGATCGCGGAACGTCCGCCCCGACCAATTCCAAAAGCCAAGCCCGAGACTGCATTGCCAGTTCTCAACTGACTCGGCACAATGACCCGGCGGAAACCCCGCCGGGTTTGTCTTTGGGCAACGCGAACAGAGTTAAGACTGAAACTCTTTCGTCGATATAAAAAGTAGCCCGCCGCTCCGCGGCGGGATCCGCTCCTGGGGCGTGCATGTCCGATGCCATAGAGATGCGTTTTGAACTTCAGAAGGTGGCCGCGTATCGGGAACTCTGCCGTGGGGTTCGTCGCTCAGGGCGAGAGAACGTCATCTTTGCCGGGATTATGCTCGGTATCGCCTACTGGCAAAACGTGTGGGGTGGATGGATCATCATCATCGGCATCTTGGTGGGCGGGGAACTTCTGGTGGGCCTGTTCAAGTGGCTGATGCCATCAGCCGAGGGGTTTCTGCTTGATGGATTGGTACTCTTGTTATTCACGGCGTACAACCTGTGGGTGATGTATCTGCAATTTCAGGCTGCGGGACAACTGAACCCCGTGGTTATCTTCTTTGCTGGTTACCTCCTGTTTGGAGCGTTTGGCCGGTTCAGAGCGTATGGGCACCTCCGTAAGTTGTTCTCCCAGCGGCCAAGCGCGGAACATATGGCCTGGTTCGATGAGTTGACACACGAAATTCGAACTGCCGACCCGCAAACCGATGAACTGGCTTTGGACCTGCCAACCGGTCCACACTGGAAAGCAAAACTACTCGGAACCACGGCGTTCTTCATTGCCCTGCGTGGAACCGCTGTGTGGATCGTCGGCCCGGACGACTTCGAGATTCTCCGGGAGAAAACGGATCGCGGGACAGGCTGGCGCAAGGGGTTCCTCCAAATCTACAATCACGCATTCCCCGAGTTCGAGATCGGCGATGTCACCTGGGGCAACTACAAAAAGTGGCGAGATGCCAACCCGGCCAGTGGCGCAGCGTGAGGATTGGTGCATCCACAAAATAAGCCCAGGCCTTCGACCTGTGCAACCTCTGAGATTCCCCATGTCCCTCTTCCGCATGGCATACCTGTTTACCCTGCTCGCCACTCTCGGGGTTTTGGCGTGCGGACCCGGCATCGCCACGGAACAGGAGCCAAAGGATAAGGAAAAGGGCAAGGAGAAGACCAAGGTGAACCGGTTGGCGAAGGAGAGCAGCCCGTACCTGCTTCAGCATTCTCACAACCCGGTGGACTGGTATGCGTGGGGGCCGGAAGCGTTCGAGCGGGCCAAGAAGGAAAACAAGCTCGTCTTCCTGTCGATCGGCTACAGTTCCTGCCACTGGTGCCACGTCATGGAACGGGAGTCGTTCTCGAATGCCGAAATCGCCAAGACGATGAACGAGAATTTTGTCTGTATCAAGGTCGATCGCGAGGAGCGACCGGACGTCGATGAGATTTACATGACTGCTCTGACTGTGGCCGGAGATCATGGAGGCTGGCCGCTGACCATGTTCCTGACCCCGACCGGCAAACCGATCTTTGGCGGAACGTACTTCCCACCCGAAGACAAGAAGGTGGGTGAAGACACGATGCCTGGGATGAAGTCGATCCTCGCGACAGTCATCGAACTGGACAAAAAGAAACGGGATGACCTATTGAAGCAAGCCGACATTATTGCCGAAAAGACTGTGGATTCGCTCAGCCGGAACTCCCAGGTGGTTGCCCTCATCAAGCTCGAACGCACCCTCGTGAACGATGTGGCCGAGGCGTTCGATATCGACCCCGAATACGGCGGCACCGGAAGCAAGGCCAACAAGTTCAGGGGAACGAAATTCCCCCGCCCGCCTGTCTGGAGCTTCTTACTTTCACAGAGCAAGAAGCCTGGCAAGGAATCACTGGCAAAGCTAGTAAACCTCACGCTTCACAATATCGCCGAGGGTGGCATCTACGACCAACTCGGCGGTGGTTTCCACCGCTACAGCACCGAGCGCACCTGGACGGTTCCGCACTTCGAGAAGATGCTCTACGACAATTCGCAACTCGTGGAGTTGTATAGCCTGGCATACAAGCTCAATGCCGATCCACTCTACCAGCGTGTGGTGGCCGAGACAGTTGGCTTTGTGAAGCGGGAGATGGTGAATCCGGAAGGAGGGTTCTACTCCGCGCTCGATGCCGATAGCAACCACAAGGAAGGTGAGTTCTACGTCTGGACGCTGGAGGAGATCAAAGCGGTTCTCGGGAACGATGCGGATACTGCGTTTCTGTCGCGTGTATATAGTGTCGCCGCACCAAACTTTGAGGGGAAATTCCACATCCTTCGCCTGCCAAAGCCGCTGATCGAGATTGCCAAGGATCAGAAGCTCACCGAGGAGCAACTGCTGGCCAAACTCGAACCTCTGAAGGCGAAGCTGTTCTCTGCCCGAGCCAAGCGCGAACGGCCATTCCTCGACACCAAGGTGATTTGCGCCTGGAACGGTCAGATGATTGCCGGTTGTGCGCGAGCTGGAGAGGTGTTTAAGAACAAGGAATATACGCAGATGGCGGTTACTGCCGCCAACTTCCTGTTGACCAAAATGCGTGGAGCCGATGGGCGACTCTTCCGTCTCTGGGCTACAGTCCCGGGCGAAAAGCCCGCGGCGAAAGGAGTCGCGTTTCTCGATGACTATGCCTACCTCATTCACGGATTGTTGAATCTGCACGATGCGACCGGCGACAAGAAGTGGCTCGATGAGGCGAAGACACTTACCGATCTGGCCATTACGTGGTACGGCGATGACAAGCGTGGGGGCTTCTACTACACGCCAAGCGATGGAGAAAAACTCTTTGCTCGCTCGAAGGAAAGCTACGATGGCGTACAACCCTCGGGAAACGCCCAGATGGCTCGCAACCTGCTCCGGGTCTGGCAGAAGACCAAAGACGACAAGTACAAAGACCAGTGCGTGAAGACGATCAAGGTGTTTGCGCTGGCATTGCGCACAGGAGCTTCTTCCGTACCCACACTGGCGCAGTGTCTGGATGAATTGCTCGATGCGACCGGAGACGATCTAGCATCTCCAAAGCCAGCCGGTGAAGCACCGAAGGCACCCAAGGAATCGGCGGATGTGGTGAAGGCTATGGTGAAACTTGGCGAAAAGACACCGAAAGACGATCGCGAATTCACGCTCACGCTCACGGTTTCGCCGGGCTGGCATATCTACGCCAACCCTGTCGAAAACGACACGCTTGCGGAATCGCAAACAGAAGTGACTGTGATGTCCGGAAAAACTGCCCTGATGGCGAAAGTGACCTATCCCAAGGGCAAAATAGTCAACGATTCCGACCCCATGATCGGGAAATATGTCATCTACGAGGGGACAACAACCATTAGCGGGACCGTTCCCGAAGGGAAAGAGGACCTTGAGTTCCGCGTGAAGGTCAACGCTTGCACGGAAAAGGCATGTCTGCTGCAATCGGTGTTGAAGATAAAGCCCTGATTTCGTTCTTCGGTTTTCGTCCCTCGTCCTTCGTGAAAACCAATCCGCGTCTTACTCAGTCGTTTTCACGAAGGATGGGACGAGGGTAAAGTGGCGCGCTGTTTGCACATTAATCACTCAGAACCGTTGCCAGCAGGTTACCGCACACGGGCCATGCAGCAATGGGGCCAATCTCTATTTTCGTTCGCCCACCGGGCCATAAATCCGGAGGAGGTGACCGATGCGTGCGTCTCTGTTTTCCGCGGCTGTTCTTGCCGCGATGGCGATTGTCTCTTCGACCCCCACTCAGGCGCAAGCCCAAATTGTCTACCCGCTGATCGACAGTGGTCTGGGCTCTCCCGACAATAACAACAATAACGCGAGCAACACAAATAGCACGTACCCCGTCTACTCATCCGGGTACACCTATAGCTATCCGGATTACTACGGAGGCTATTGGGCTCCCTCATATTGGGCGGGAGCGTGGCCGTGGTATCACCCGTACCCCTACTACACAGGGTATCGGGGCAACCCGAGGTTCGGGTGGAGTCGCGGATGGAATCGCCGATAGTGATTTGGTCATTAGGGCAGCCGCTGAGACATTCTCGGCGGCTGTTTCTGTCTGATTTTGACGTGTGGCAGAAGCATGTGATCTCGATAAGAACCACTATTCGATCCCGTGCAGCGCGCCTCCACGGGCAAAAAGCATATCCACTCGTTTCGTAATCGTGGGGTCTTCCTCAAGCGGTGGGGCCATGTATGGCTTTATCCGTGCATCGATCACCACCGACCCCTTGCAACCCCAGTGCTTCCGACTGATGAACGCTGCCACACCATGAACATCGTTGGCCGGGTCCGAGCGGGTAAACGTCACCCATAGCCAGTTTCTCAAACTCCCGGCTGCGAATTCACTGTCATCCACGACAACGAGCAACGGAAACCCTTCCAGTACCGAACGCCGCAGACGGAATGCGGAATCGAGACCGTCTGTGCCCTCGATCAATCGACGGATACCCAGGTCTTCCTCTTCCATTCCGCGTTCTGCACTGCGCACTTCACACGGTGGTCCGCCAATCGTCAGAATCCCCGGTAGTACCACCCGCGGATTCGTGAACCCATCGGGTAATTTCAAGTCCGGGGGCAGTTCTGTACTGAGCGATCGCCGCTTCGGCCCGGTGGCCGCGATGACAACCTTCGAGCCTGCGTTCAAACCCATCCCCGCCGAGTAATCGAGCGTATCGATCGTCGTGCGCGTATGGAAATGGAGATCCGTCTCCGGATCGAACCGCTCCAGGATGTGCCGGAAGAACGCTGCAATGTCGTGGATATCGAGGTTGGGAGCATCTTCCTTGGCGGCGAGGAACAGGTATTTGGCCAGCGACAGTTGCCCTTGTCCGAGAATGGCGTTTGCCAGGGTCAGCAATTCCTGCGGCCTGCGGGTTGCGGCGTAAGGGACGTATCGCTCCGAGCCAATCGCCAGAAGCAAAGGATGAACCCCGGCTGCATCCACGGCATGAACGGCGTGAATTCCAGGGATCACAGTCGGGATCACCGGGCCGGTCAGTTCGTGAATCAGTTCCCCGAAAGATGTATCCTCCTGGGGTGGGCGGCCAACGACGGTGAACGGCCACACGGCCCCCGGGCGGTGATAAACCGCTGTAACTTTCATGAGGGGAAAATCGTGGGCCAGACTGTAGTAGCCAAGATGGTCGCCAAATGGCCCTTCGGGCTTGGTTTCCGTGGGATTAATGTAACCGCTGATGACGAAATCTGCCTCAGCGGGGAACGGTAATTGAGTTCGGGGTTGCCCTGTCTCCTGTCTCCTATCGGCAGGGTGAATCATCCGTACCCGTTGTCCTCCAAGCACACCGGCAAACGCCAGTTCTGGCATTCCCTCGGGCAATGGCATGACTGCTGCCAGGGCTAGAGCAGGTGGCCCCCCGATAATCACATTCACAGCGAGCGGTTCGCCGCGGCGAAGCGCGGCAGCGTGGTGAATGCCGATTCCACGGTGAATTTGGTAGTGCAGGCCACACTCCCGATCGGGGATATAAGCGTTCCCGGAGAGTTGCACGCGATACATCCCCAGGTTCGAGTGCCTCCAACCGGGTCGATCTGGGTGTTCCGTGTAGACTTCCGGGAGGGTTACGAAGGCACCCCCATCCCGCGGCCAGCATTTCAACTGTGGGAGCTGGGAGAGCAGGGCGGTGTGTGCCAGAATGGGACCAGCGCGGACGAATTTTGGCCGTAGTTGCCAGGCGATCAGTGGGATATTCCAGTAGCGCCAGGGACGTTTCCGAAGATTGGTGGGGTCGAGCTTCAGTTCGACGAGCTTACGTAACGAGTCCAGGGTATCTCGAAACAGAAATCGGGCTCTCGCAATGGTGCCGAAGAGGTTCGACACCATTGGGAATGGTGTTCCACGCACCCGGACGAAGAACACGGCAGGGCCACTGGCCCGATAAACCCGACGCTGAATCTCTGCGGCTTCCAGATGCGGATCGATTTCTTGCTCAATCCGGATCAGTTGCCTCGTCCGCTCGAGGTCCGTGATACAGGCTGTCAGATTGCGATAACCCACTTCGTCTCCCGCATCGTCCAGAACTCATCTTGTCCGGCCAACGTCCCAACGCTCCTCGTCCATCCGTAAAAACACCGAAGTCATATATTAATATTCTTATGCGAATAACAAGCGGTAGAACTCTGCTCTCATCCAAATTCTGCACTCCGGCCCGAACTGAGTTCCTGGGACACTGAAAATTCCGGTTGCACGATGAGAACCTTTGCCGGTTTTTCGGATCAATCGCTTGGAAGAGAACCTCGGACAGCCTATGGTGGTTTAGTAAATTCAAGCCGTGCTTTCTCTTCGATGTTCAGCGCAAGGAACTCTTCCAGGAGCGATCCCTATTCAACCGTAAAATCTTTGCGGACTTATCAATCTCGATTGAAAATTTGATAATCTATGCGTGTTCTCACACCTCAACTTGAAACAGTGGCAGCCAGCGCAGCGGCTTTGGGGACAGCCGTACTGGCGGGCGTCGCCTTGCACGCGGCAGCTCCCACGTTCGCGCTCTACGCGATCATCGGACTGTTGCTAGCTGCGGTTGCCGGCGGGCTGGCTGTTCGATTTCGTTTACCTGTGGGTCGATCGCGCAACACCGAGAATCGGCTTCGGTTGTTGGAATCGGCGGTCATCCACGCTCACGATGCCGTTGTGGTTCTGGATGCGGAAGTACAAGCCGGCCTGGGGCGCTCGGTCCTCTACGCCAACGATGCTTTTTACAAGATGACCGGTTACGGCCGTGATGAGGTGGTTGGCCGGTCCTTGCATTTCCTCCGCGGTCCCGGATCAGATCCTTCCACACTGAATCAGATTCGAGTGGCTCTGGGAGCAGGTCAACCCCTCCGTGTGGAATTGCAGAACTACCGCAAGGATGGCACCCCCTTCTGGGTCGATCTGAGCCTGGTTCCGGTGCCTGATCCCGGTGGTGGAGCGGCTCACTGGGTCATGATCCAGAGGGACATCACGGATCGGAAGAGGGCTGAGGATGCGCTCCAGAGGAGTGAAGGGTTATTCCGCGGGATATTTGAAAACACTTCAGCTGGCGTTTCGCTCATCGACCCTTCGGGGCGGTTTGTCTCGTGTAACCCGGCGTTTGCGGCCATGACCGGACGAACGGTGGAGGAATTGCTGACACTTACGCCGGAAGCGATCGCGCACCCGGACGACTGGGCAGCTCAAGTCCCCCTGATGGCCGAGATTCGAGCAGGGATGCGCGATCGGTTTCATCTCCCCAATCGTTATGTGTGGCCGACCGGGGAGGTGCTGTGGGTCGAACTGTCTTACGTTGCGGTCTGGGGACCAACGGGAGAGTTTGAGTACGGGCTTGGGGTATCGTTGAACGTCAACGAGCGGCGAAGGCTGGAAGATCAATTGCGGCAGGCTCAGAAGATGGATGCCATCGGGCAGATGGCAGGAGGAGTCGCGCATGACTTCAACAATCTTTTGACTGCGGTTCTCGGCAACCTGGCGCTGGTGAACCTGCCCGAAAGCGACCCGAATCGCGCCATGCTGGCGACCGTCGAACAGGCAGCCGTTCGGGCTGCCGACCTGACCGGGAAGTTACTCGGGTATGCACGCCGAAATCAACTGGTGTTTGCCCCGATCAAACCCGCGGATGCCTTCGATGAGGTGATCGGGCTGCTGCACCGCACACTCGATCCACGCGTCCGCCTTGTCGTGGAGGTTGCCGATGACTGCGATTCGGTTCACGCCGATCCCACCCTGCTGACTCAGGCACTGATGAATCTCTGTCTGAACTCCCGGGATGCGATGCCCGAAGGCGGTATCCTGACGTTGACTGCCGCTGTGGTTGAGGTGAGCGCTGCGGATGAAGGTCGATACCCAGTGGATTCCCGACCCGGGCGCTTTGTCCGGTTAACGGTATCGGATACTGGCGTGGGGATGACGAATGAGGTGCAGGCCAGGATTTTCGAGCCGTTCTTCACGACCAAGGGACAGGGCAAAGGAACAGGTCTTGGGCTCCCGATGGTGCAGGGAATTGTGAAGCAGCACCAGGGATGGGTGACGTGCGATTCGGCACACGGGGCTGGAACTCGACTGGATCTCTACTTGCCTCCGGCCGACCCAAACACTGTCTCGCGTGCGATCCTGCGATCGCCAGCATCGGTCCCAAGCAGCGCGCCTCAGGCGGATGTCTCCCGGACCCCATTACCACGCCCGGCACAGCCGATTGTGCCCGAGGAACTGGTTACCGACCTTGAGCCTACTGTATCGGATCTCAAACCGACTATTCTGCTCGTGGACGATGAGTCGATGATCCGCCAACTGGGTCAGGTGGTTCTTGACCGGGCGGGCTTCCAGGTGCTGACTGCCGACGATGGGGTTGAGGCCGTGGATGTGTTCGGCCGGGAACACGACCGAATCGATTTAGTGATCCTGGATGTTACCATGCCCCGAATGTCGGGCCGGGATGCTTTCCGACACTTGCTCGGAATCGACCCTACAGCCCGCATCCTCTTCTCGACCGGCTACTCGGATGAACACATCGCGGAATTGGATGGTGCTGTCGGGCTCCTCAGCAAACCCTATCGTCCCCACGAACTCTTAACTGCCGTCCAATCCGCCCTTGAGACTCAGCCTACTGCTGGTTGACCGTGAATCTCATTTCGCTTTCTCCAGCGATTCCAGGTTTTCAAGAACTTCAGATGTGGTCTTCGGCACGCGAGGAATTCCGGTCGAGTATGCCTTTGCAGCAGCGAGCGCATATGCTGTGATGGAGGAGATTTCATGACCCCCACCATACTCTCAACTCCCACCACTCAGCCGCCAGCAAACCCGGTCGCTGCCAAGCCGCGACGGACGAAGTTGGGTCCGAAGGAGAGTATCAGCCCCCTTGCTTCACCCGGCAATTTGGTGGCGATCATTGACTTGTTGCCGTGACAATCCCTGGGGCACCATCGCCCAACCTGCCCGAGCCTCGCATGAATGAGGATGAGTGGTTCACCGAGATTGACTTCACCCGGCATGTCCGGTTTGCGGAAAGTCGCGTGTCTGCCCGCAAATGGCGACTCCTGGCCGCGGCGTTCTGCCGCACCGTCTTGCACCTCCACTGCGAATCCCACCTTCACCGGGCGGTTGAGACTGCCGAAGAGTTCGTGGATGGGAACGGCACTCTTCAGGAACTGGAAGGCTATCGCCAACAGTGCCGGGAGACTGCCATCCAGGCACACGAGGAGTGGGTGAGGTTTGCCGAAGTAAAGACGGGTGAGGCGTTGAAGTGCTGGCTTCTCGCCGAACTGGCGTGGGCCACATCCTACGTGGCTACAACACCTGTCTCAGTTGAGGCAGTCAGTCAGAAAGTAGCGGGAATCACAATTCAGGCGAGAACCGGCGATAGTGGAGTGATTCGGCTCCAATTCGGCGCGACTCCTGCTACGCACCAAAACCTCACAGTGGCAGAGAACCGTGAGTTCCGGGCTTTGGTGTGGGATGTTGTTGGGAACCCGTTCACCCCGGTTCGGTTCCGACCGGACTGGCGAACGAGTACGACCACTGCCTTAGCCCGAGGAATGTATCGGT
>DASZJS010000172.1:0-6262 GCA_035947935.1 Gemmata sp.
GCAAGCATTGTGCCGTTCGGAATACAAAGAGAGTGAGTGCAAGATCATAGAGAGGTGTAGCCCTCCGTCGCTCGCGGATCGCGCAGAGCGTTGCGCAATGCGTTCCGAACTCCGCGCGGGAGAATTATTTTGCTGCGTGAACATTGTGCCAGATTCTGCTTGCTCCTTCAACCATCCCTGGCACGATAGAATAACCTCGCCGCCGATTTGCCTCGCGTTTCCCACCTGGATTGCCGCAATGCCCTCGTCTCGCTTTCTCTGGGTGCTCGCCGTGGTGTTTACTGTCAACCCTCACGTTGTTGCAGCAGACATCTCGTTTGAGCGCGACGTAATGCCCATACTTTCCCGAGCAGGTTGTAACGCCGGTGCCTGTCACGGTAACTTCAACGGGAAAGGAGGATTCAGGCTAACCCTGAAAGGTGAAGACCCAACCGCCGATCTCGCCGCTCTCACCCACGACATGCTCGCCCGACGAACCAATCCGCATCGACCGGCCGAGAGTCTCGTTCTCCTCAAGGCGACAGGCAAGGTTCCCCACGAAGGTGGCGTTCGGTTCTCACCAGGCAGTCCCGAATACCAGATAGTCCTGAGCTGGATTTCCAACGGATGCTTGGCCGATCCCGCGGGCGGTACAACGCTCACGCGACTGGAAGTGACGCCCGCGAGCAAGATTCTCATCGACCCGATAGACCGATTTTCGGTCGCGGCGGTCGCTCACTTCTCGGATGGCACTACTCGCACCATCACGCACCTCGCGGCGTTCGAGTTCACCGCTGTGGGTATCGCAAGGATTACACCATCGGGAGAGGTGATCCGCGAGAACACAGGCGAGGCCGTCCTGCTCGTACGGTATCTGTCGCAAGTAGCCCCTGTGCGCATCGTCTTTCTCCCGGATCGACCAATCCCCGATGCCCCGAACATCCCGATCACCACCGAGATCGACCGGCTTGTACTCGCGCAACTCAAGGAACTGCGGTTGAAGTCGGCCGACCTCGCACCCGATTACGTATTTCTCAGGCGTGCCTACCTCGACACTCTGGGCATGCTTCCCACCGTCGCGGAAACGCGCGAGTTCCTCGCGGACAGCGACTCCAAGAAACGGGAAAAGCTGATCGACAGGTTGCTGGAGCGGCCGGAGTTTGCCGAATTCTGGGCGCAGAAGTGGTCAGACCTGTTGCGGAACGAGGAGAAGGCACTCGACCGGAAAGGCGTGGGGGTGTTCTATCGTTGGATCGTGGCCCAACTTGCTGGGGATCGACCCTTGAACGAGTTCGCACGCGACATCCTCGCTGCCAGCGGCAGTACCTACGCCAATCCCCCCGCTAACTTCTGGCGAGCACTTCGGGAACCGACACAGCGGGCCGAATCCGTCGCGCAGGTCTTCCTCGGAGTGCGTATCGCATGTGCTCGCTGCCACAACCACCCATTCGACCGCTGGAAGATCGATGACTATTACGGCTTCTCGGCCCTGTTTGCTCGGATCGATTACCGGGTTCTTGAGAATGGGAAGAAGGACAACCTCGACAAGCACGAGTTCGTTGGTGAGCAGATTGTGGTTCAAAATCGCGATGGGGAGGTGATGAACCCGCGCACCAAGAGCCCGGCAAAAGCTGTCTTCCTGGGTGCGAAGGCTCCCGAGTTTGGTCCCGATGCCGATCGCTTGACCGCCCTCGCCGACTGGGTCGCGGCACCGGACAACCCGTTTTTTGCCCGCGCGCAAGTGAACCGCATCTGGTTGAATTTGATGGGCCGCGGGCTCGTGGATCCGAACGATGATTTCCGGGCAACCAATCCACCCGCCAATCCCGAATTGCTCGACTATCTGGCAAAAGACTTCGCCGCGGGTGGGTTTCGGCTGAAACGCATGGTGCGAACTATCATGACGAGCCGGGCATATCAACTCGCCTCGACTCTCCATAACCAGTCGACGATGGGCGATGAGTTGCACCATTCGCACGCGCGCGTTCTTCCTCTGGAAGCGGAGCAGTTGCTCGATGCTCTCTCACAGGTGACGGGTGTACCGGTTCAGTTCTCGGGTTACCCTCTGGGATTGCGTGCAAATCAGATCCCGGCTCCGCCGCAAAGCGGCCGACGTGGGTTCAATGGCATGGGGGAACGATTCCTAAAAGTGTTCGGAAAACCGGATCGTCTCCTGACATGCGAATGCGAGCGGAACGAAGACCCGGGACTCTTGCAGGCGTTCCAACTCATCACCGGCGAACTGATGAACGCAATGATCCGCGATCCCGACAACCGACTTGGCAGTCTGCTGAAAAGCGGAAAGCCCGATGCCGGGATTCTCAATGAGTTCTACCTGGCAGCCTTGTGCCGAAGACCGACAGAAGTGGAAGCGAAGAAGATCCTCGCGTTACTGTCGACAGCAAGGAATCGCCGCGGTGCCTGGGAGGATGTGCTGTGGGCGGTGGTGAACAGCAAGGAGTTCCTGTTGCGGCGATGAATCGATCTTTCGTCATTGCCCCACCGGGAAATACGTCCGGCTTATCCACAACAGTAAGCCAAGCAGCACGGCCCCGAGAGCCAGGCTCCCGCCGATCAGCCATTTTTCGGCTGGTAAGAGAGGCTCTGATTCAACCCCCGCCAATTCGCGGGCAGTGTCGGCATCGGTTGGTGGGAGATCCGGCGTTTCCATCTCACTTTACTCCTGTCGCCGGCACCCCGTGAAAAAACAACCACGAAATCGCCAGTCCGATCCAGATCACGAACCCAAACAAGCCCACCACATAGACCAGAGCGAGCCGACCCAGCCCTTCGGCCCAGAGCCTGCGGACATTCGTCGCCAATCCGATGCTGAAAAACGTCAGAACGAAGAACAGCCTGCGAAAGACATCGCTCTGATCGGTTCCTCTTTTCAGATCGGGGATCACATCCGGTCCGGCCATGCCAACTGCGAAGAACGCGCCGAAAGTCAGGGCATAGCCGAACACGAACTTCGGAAAACGATCCCATATATCTCGCAGTGGGAGCTTGCCACCTTCCCGCTTGTCGATCTTCCACGACCAGATTGCGGACAGGATGACCGCCCACACGCCGATGAACACATCGATAAAAACCTTCACCGTGGTGGTCGTCAGTTTCATCCAATCCCGTGCGGGGTCTTTCTCGTCCGGGTAGTAGAAGGCAGCCGCGATTTCTCCGCTGGAAAACGCTGCCCCATCGGTCTTCACAGCCAGCCCCATCCACCCCGCGGCGACCATTGGATCATTGGGCAGGAGGAAGTGGGCCAAACCCGGCAGCACCAGTAACTCGATGACCGCGAACACAACCACCAGCGACGACACCATGACCGGCACCACCGGACGGGCGCGAATCGCGGCCCCGGTGGCTATTGCCGCCGTGACTCCACAGATCGATATGCCGGATGCGAGTGGCGCGGACCATTCCCGACTGAATCCAAACACCTTCCGAGCGATCAGGTACACCAACGCCCAATAGATCAGGTACGCCTCTATGATGGCTGCGAGGCCACGAAACAAGATGGCGGTCGCCCGCCCCGATTCCTCGGCTGCCTTCGCTCCCAGGACTGCGCCATAGATCACGATCCCCGTCTTGATGAACAACTCCGGCCTGGCCGCTTCCTTGAACCACCCCGCAACCCGTGGAAGGATATTCCCGATTAACAGACCGCCGATCAGGGCAAGCAGATAGCCAGCTTCCCCGGTCAGGCCGAGAGACCATTCCACACCGGGTGGCCGCTTGTTCGGGGTGGCTGCGATGTACGAGTTGTGTCCAGCCGCCCAACAGACGAAAGCCAGAGTGAACAAGAGGGCAAACCGACACGCGAAGTGGGATGGGCTGACTCGAAGAAACGCGGCCCCGGCGGAAAGCACCACGAGAAGGAAAACGAACGTCGCCCCGAACGCTCCGTATCCGGTCAGACTCGAGTACGCAGCGGATGATGGTGTGAGAGCCTTCGTGAAGACGGTCCATTCCTTCACGGCCACAGACCAGCCGAGTGAATTCAACCCGGCAAGAGTTGACAAGCTTAAGCCCACGATCGATGTGCCGAGCAAGACAGCAAGCACATCTTCCGAACGGACCCAGGATTTCATGGAATCGGCGAGCCTACCAAAGGGAGGGATAGCAACTGTTTTGGAAACACCAGACGCTCACGACAACTGGTGGGAATGCAACTTGTCTGGTTTTGACCCATAAAAAGTCGAAGCCTTTCGGTCGCCGAAGGCAGCCGAAAGGCTTCTGGTTTACTCGTAACTCACAACACAAGCCAACCGATTACTTCTCGCCGTAGGCCTTGAAGGTATACGGACTGGTCGATTGAGTCTTCTTCAGCGATACCGGAAGTGCTGTTCCAAGCGGTATCGTTGAGGCAGCAGAACCGATATCCGCCGCCGGGTATGGTACGGGGTTGGTCGGTCCACCGTCGTACCGTAATCCGCTGGCAAGTTGTGTAGCCGGAACATCGTTGAGACGTTGCGTTGTACCTGCTGCGTTCTGTGCTACTGCCGAGTTGAGATAGACCCCTGGGGCCGAGGCATCATCTCCGGTTCCATTAATTCCATAGTAACCGCCAAGGCCGTAGTAGGGATAGTAATACGGCCAGTAGTATGGCCAGAATCCACCACCGTACCCGCCCCAGCCGCCGTACCCGCCCCAGCCGCCGTAGCCGTAGCCACCGTAGCCACCATAGCCACCACGACCATAGCCGCCGTAACCCCCACGACCATAGCCGCCGTAGCCACCATAGCCCCCACGACCATAGCCGCCGTAGCCGCCACGACTACCACCGAAAGCGCCGCCGCCGTAGCCGCCACGACCGCCACCAGCGAAGGCAGCATGACCGCCACCAGCGAAGCTGGCATGAGCACTACCGCCACCACCGCGTCCGCCGCCACCACCGCCGCCGCGTCCGCCTCCGCCACCACCTCTCATCAATTCAATGTCTTCCGCGGATGCAGCTTGAGCTGCTGTTCCCTGACCGCCGAGGGTCATGGTCGTTCCGCTTGCTGCGCCACCGGTGAACCCCGTAGGGTTCGGTGTATTATCTCCTGCCTTCGCGTTGCTGCTTGCCGCGAGCATGGCCCCAAGGCCCATTGCGGCCGCTGCCAGAATGCTGCGTGCCATTGTGCATCCTCTCAGGAACTATGGGCGATGACCTCCATCCACGATGGCGTCAGAAGTTCCGCATGTCCTGCCATCTACTTAGATTCTACCCCGCGCGAACCCAACGGCTAAAGGCTATTAGCAGGAACATGCCTCCGCATTTGGAAAATGTACAAGTGTTACACAGCCGGAGGCGTTCGGCCCATGCGTGGGCGGGCGACAAGTGGTTCTTAAATGTTGAGTTGAAGACGTAAGGCGTAACCTGTCAGCCTTGTCCGGGCTGTCAATAATCGAACAAAACTCCGATGATGTGTTTTGGCGCATCTACAAGGCGATTTCCATCCCATTCCCAAACTCAAAATCGCAGTCTTTGTCCCAATTTGTCACCTGTCACAGACACTCCTGAAACGACAAACCGACAGAAATAATCACTTCGATCATAGACAAGCTCGTGAATTCATCGCGATATGGGTATTCAAATGGGCTTCCACCGTTTTCTGGGTTCGTGAGTGAGCTACGGACTCAGCCGTGATAGAATGTCGCGGAGTAGGTTCGACTTGTGAAAAGAGACGAGGATCGTTCGTTCGAGGGCGTTCATGATCGACCCATTCCCGACCCGTCGTTCCGTTCTTCGCATTGGCGGGGCCAGCCTGCTCGGTCTTACTTTCCCCCAAATGCTTGCGGCCGCAAATGCGCCCAAAGCCAAGCTCAAGGCGACTGCCAAGGCGGTCATTTTTCTGCACCAATGGGGCGGCCCGGGACAACACGAGACGTTCGATCCCAAGCCCGAAGCACCGGATAACGTCCGCGGGTGGTACGGGGCAACCAAAACCAAACTCTCCGGCATCATCTTTGGCGAACGCATCCCCAAACTCGCGGCGATGGCCGACAAGTTCACCGTCATCCGCTGCTTGCAACACACCATGAAGAACCATAACTCGGCAGGCTACTACAGCCTGACCGGAGTTGCCCCACCCACCGACGATCAGCGCTTGCGCGATTCGATCGAACTCTTCCCGGCCTATGGCAGCATCGTCGATAAGCTTTCCCCCGCTCGCACGGGCGTCGCCACGTTCGTCTCTTTCCCGCACGTTATCGCGGATGGGTCGATCACTCCCGGCCAGCACGCCAGTTTCCTCGGCAAGGCTCACAACCCGCTGTTCGTGAACCAGGATCCCAACAA
>DASZJS010000173.1:0-3818 GCA_035947935.1 Gemmata sp.
TCAGCCAGTGCCGCAACCCAGAGTCGGCCGGAAGCAATGGATGCCCGTACCGACGCCAGATCAATGGGTTGTGAATACGCGATGGTTGGCGCCAACGGTGGTAGATTCATTTGAGGCAACATTTGTTGTACCCCCAGCGCCGACCACCATGGAAAACCAGCAAATCTATCTGTGGACAGGCCTTGAGGCCGACGGCAGTCAAGGCGGATTGCTTCAGCCTGTTCTCGCCTGGGGTCCTTGGCACTCCGGAGGCGGAGCTTTCTGGTCGATTTCAAGCTGGTACTTCCAGCACCCTCCGCTGGTTTGGGATCCCAATCCCCCGCCGAATCCCAATCCCGATCCCAGCAAGCTGTTCGCCAGCACTCCCAGCGCATTTCAAACGCCTGCGATCCGCGTCAATCCCGGCCAGACTCTGATTGCGTTCATGGGGCGCACTCCGGAAACCGAAACAGGCCATGACAGCAGCGGCCTTCCCTACTTCGACTATCTATGTGAATTCCACAACAACGACGGTACGGTGGTGGCCGGAACCTCGCTTCATCTCAGCCTCTTCCTTCTCAGGCTTAACGCCTGTTACGTCACTCTCGAGGTGGGTGATGGGGTCACGACTAGCAACCACTACCCCAATACCGACAAAATGACTTTCAGCAACATCACTATCCGGGCCGCCGGCAGTCAGCAAGATGTGAACTGGCAAGAACTGAACCCGTCGATTGCAGGCGGCTCGCTGACCTGCGGGGAACACGCCAAAGCCGTCCCAAACAACGCGCTGGTCACCAGTGTGGACCTTTACTTCAAGAACTTTCGCGGCTAATCTGGAGTCTTGTCGTTGCCTTGCTTTGTTGTCAATTCTCGACGGACTGCCCAGTTTCGAGTTGAAGGAACGCAGGCGAATTGCTACGGGACTCACCCGTTTGGCACGGTCAAAAAGGGGGGGCAGGACCAGGCTCGTCACGCCGCGTCCGAGTATCACTGTCAGCCGTAACGCGTCTTGCCCAGTGGCAGGAAGCGCGAGGGCCTACTGTGCATCAGTTTGGCCGTGCGGCTTACAGGCGCGCGCCCGGCCGTTACACCGAACGTCTGAACAAAGATGGTGCTTGCGCCGGAGGGAAGCTCGCCGTAAATGCTGTTCGCTGTTTCGGCCGTGATGTATTTGCTTTCCGCGTCGCTTGGCTCGTTGGCTTGAGCCGTCATGGGCGTAGATGATGAGTAAGTGATCGAGCCGGCTCCCGACGTGAGCGCGGTCACCTCGCTGTTTGCCCAGGCGACGAGATTTATCTGGAAAGCGACGATCGGAGCGAGGTCCGCTTCGGTGATAGGTCCACCGGCGGCCAGAGGCTGGCCGATCAACGATATGGTCTGCGCGCCCAGGTTCTTCCCGGTCTTGTCGAACACGGTGACTACCGAACCGTTGACGTTGCCAGTGCCATCGTTGGTGTAAGTTAGCTCGATGACGATTTTGAAGCCCGCCGGGATAGTGGTTTGGTTGGGGATGCTAACGAACCCGGGAGGCTCGATGTTGAACAGGTTGTCGCCGCTCAACGGCCAGTTCTCCGCAAAGGAATTCAACTGAGTGCTGCCCGGCGCCATGGAGATTCCAAATTGCTGCCAGCCATCGACTTCGCCGCGGGGAGAGTAGGCGTTCAGTTGGAGATTGAAAGGCGGAGTGCCGACGACATCCTGGGTGATTTCAATGGTCACGACGAGCTTCATCAGGGGGATGTAGTTGCCCGCGCTGGTGAGGCCACCGGAGAGATAGTAGTTGAAGTTGCTACCGAGTGGGGTTGGGGGTGGTGCACTTCCAACGATTCTCCACGGCGTGAGGATGTTAGTCTCGTTACCGCTCTCATCGACTATCGTTGCCGTGGAAGTTCGCTTCTGGCCGTCCATGAACCAGATTCCGATCTCGCCGGTCGAACTATTGTACCACAGAATGTCGGCTTTCCCGTCTCCATTGAAGTCACCCGCTTCAACGATGTTCCATGGCTGGGGTACTAGGATCTCGTTACCGTTTTCATCGACTACCGTTGATGCGGAAGTTCGCTTCTGCCCTTCCATGAGCCAGATTCCGATCTCGAATGTTGAACTATTGTACCACAGAATATTTGCCATGACGTTACTCCTAGTAGTTCACCACTATTGAATAACCGGGTATAAGATGCGTAACTTCACCCGGGCGTCGGCTGTGGTGAGTTGCCAGCGAATTTCTACCTGCTACTCATTTCGTCTGTTTTCCCACGCCGAGATTTCTCGACTCATCCAGTGCAATCAGCGGTCTTTTCTCGTCGGAGGGGCGATGGTACACGTCGAGAACGTCCTCCAGCGCACAGACAAACGCGGCATCCTGCTCGGGTGGCAAGCAACATTGTTTTCTCAACCACGGCCTGATCTCGTTTTGTTGAGCACCCGCCGCACTGTTTGTGAAAAAGGGAAACCCTCTCCTTGGGGAGTGTGACCTCCTACTTGTTGCTTACTTCTGAGATGCAACTCCCTGACGTTTTCTTTCACGGCAGCGAGACATTTCTCACGCCCCCTCCCTCTACCCAGCAGGTTCTTTTCTCCAACAAGATTCCCGGATATCTTGAATCTCATACCTCAGTCCCTGATTTCTTTGTGGCTGGCGATCACCCTGAGAAGGTGCGGGAGAGCGAAAATCCTGAACGGAAGGCTGCCACTAACAAGGTTGAACGATGGCAAACACTTCGATGTCCCTGTTACAGCGACTTCTCGATCACCGCGACGATGTCTCCTGGAACCGCTTTATCCTTCTTTACACCCCTCTCATCCGCGCCAAACTTAGCCGACATTTGCCGCAAGCAGACGACGTGGATGATCTGATCCAGGAGGTTTTCGCCGTTGTGTTAGAAAAACTTCCAGAGTTCCGACACAACAGTCGAGTGGGGGCTTTCCGAGCCTGGCTACGCGGCATCTGCATTAATCGGATTCGAATGTTCTGGCGCACGGTGCCACCGACAATGCCCGATTCGGAAGCTGTATTGCAACAACTCGAAGATCCCGAGAGCGACCAAAGCCAGCAGTGGGACCGCGAACATGACGAGTTCGTGTTTAGGCGGGCGCTGGAAATGATTGAGGGAGAGTTCAAACCGACGACATGGCGGGCATTCCGCCGCCAGGCACTGGAAAACGCCGAGCCCGAGGTGGTCGCGGCCGAACTGAGCCTGAGCGTCAATGCCGTTTTTATCGCCCGGTCGCGCGTGTTGCGCCGGTTGCGTGCAGAGTTCGATGGCTTGCTGTAATCGCTGCCCATCAGAGCCGCTCGATCCCCATATAGTCCTTCTGAGGTATTGTGATGTCGGAACTCCCCATAGATAGCCATCCAGAGAGAGAGCTGCTCGAGCGTTTCGCCAGGGGCGAGTTGAACGGCCCCGAAGCTGACGCCGTCGAGTGTCACCTCCAGACTTGCAACAATTGTTGTCAGGCGTTGCGGGAAATACCCCTCGATCCTCTAATGTACCGCCTGCAGGCGGCATTCCGCCCTATGCGTCCCGACTGCCCGGTAATTGACCTGAAGATTGCTAGCAATGTGGTAGCCGATGGATCGGAAGCCACGGAGCCACGCTCAAAACCGCTAATAGTGCCCGGATTCGAGATTCTGGAGGAACTCGGCAAGGGCGGCATGGGTGTGGTCTACAAAGCGCGGCACCTGAAGCTAAACCGCAGCGTGGCGTTGAAGATGATCCTCGAGACCAACCACCATGACCCGGAGCTATTGGTTCGGTTTGTGGCCGAGGCCAAGGTGATCGCCCAGTTGGAGCATCCCAACATTGTGCACATCTTCGAGATCGGCAGGCACGATG
>DASZJS010000174.1:0-2908 GCA_035947935.1 Gemmata sp.
ATTGAGTCATGCCGCGTTTGGTTCCTCGCATCCTCAAATCGGAATCGCTTCTTTTTGAGAACCATACGAACCATCCGCCATTTGCATTCACCAAGAGACAGTTGTGCCATAGTTCACCGTGCGAGGTGGGGAGACATGGGCGATCCCCAACTCCCACCACATTCGTCGCGAGTAGACGCCCACAATCCATCTTCGAGTAGATGATTGCAGGGTTAGTGGAAGGAGGATCGATGGGTAGTATGACCGACAGCCGTAATGGAAGCAAGAGCTTCGTTAAAAATACGTGAAAAGTATGTTTCTCGGTTTCAACGGTCAATCAGGCCAAGTGTAAATCATTGAAACAATTCGACGTGATGATCCGAAAGTCAGACATTTCTATCGAGCCAACAGCTCCTTCCCTACCAAGGTTAAGCGTCACGTCCTTACATGTACCACAGTACCATATGCCGGGTGGAAACCAGTGTGGCCATCGACCAATCCCCACAACACTGCGTAGGGCGGTTCGTCCCCGGGATAAGAGATGAAACCATCGGTGAGAACCAGCACTGCCGTCACCTCGGGGTCATCGGTCAAAGCATCCATTGCAGGGCTCATATCGCTTCCGCCAAAGCCTGTTACTTTGAAGCGGGATAACTCGGCGGGATCGAGCCATTCGTCCGCAGTCACACCGACGTCGCATTGAAGAAGGTGAACCCGATCGACGCCAGCCCCCTCGCAAAACGAACCAAGCAGACCGAGGATGTGAGGCAGTGTGTTTACCATCGAACCGCTGGTATCCATCACCACATGAAGTGCCCAACCCTCTCGTTTGCGGCCCGGCAAGATCACACCATCTTCCCGGTCGGCCCCGCGACGACTGGGCCGGGCGAAACTCCGTGGGCCGGGTGCGACCGCATCCAGCCAGTGCTGGAGAGCCAGTTGCCAGCGCGGTTGATACGCAGTCGCCACCGCCTCCATCAGCGCCTCTGTGGCTCTGCCATCCAGCCCCTGTCCTTGGGCTTGTAAAGCGTGCCTCTCAATCTCCTCTCGCAATTCCTTCAGACTGAGTGCCCTGACGGCTTCGCGTTGGACTCGATCGCGAATCGCCAGCCGGTCCTTTTGTCCGAGTTCTGGCTCCGCTTCCATCTCCTCATCGGCGGTCAGTGTATCGCCGTCGGGGTAGTCACCCGGTTCTCCCTCATCCGCCTCATCATCGGGTTCTGGAGCAATCAGGCCGAGTTTTTCCAATTGCTCAGTGATGGACGACTTTGGTCCCTTCGCTTTTGCGGATTTCTTCTTCCGCTGAACTGACCAGCACCCAGGTGCGTTGCTGGGCAAGCCACCGCGAGCCAGTTCAGTAACCAGCGCTTCAAGCGATTCCTGCCGCGCACCGTGGCGAACCAATCCGCCGAACGGTACGGCACGCCCGAGTTCCACGGAGAGAATGTCGTTGATGACGTAATCGTGGGCGACGTTCACGAGATACGAATCGGCGTTACCACCTCTGCCGAATGTGTCGAGAGCGAGGTGCATCAGTTCGTGAGCAACCACAAACGCCAGATCGGGTAGTGATTCCGCGGCAAATACTCGCGGGTTAATCAGCATGAGCCCGGTAGCGCCAATCGCGGCGACCGCATGCTTACGGGTGACTTTGACTCGGACAGAGTGGCACAGCCCTGACAGATGCGGCAAGGTGGCCGACACCAGCTTGAGCGCCTTGCGGCTGTTTGCAAGTGCCAGTTCGTCCGGTGGCGGCGATGGGATAAGGGAGGGCATGCACGGTCGGGGGTGGAGAGTGGAGAGCTGAAATGCAGAAGAATGTTCTTCGCTCTCAACTCTCAACCCTCAAGGCCTACTTTTCCAGTCCGCTGAAACGGTGGTTTGCATCGAACCGCCCAACGAACGGCTTATCGCAAAGGTAATTCGCGCGCGTGTGTCGGGTCGTCGGCTGACCCGTTACAGCCACCAACATTTCCTCGGAGTGAAGTTCGCTGGCGAGTTGGGCATCAGAATCCCCGAGGACAGTTCGCCATCCGATTCGTGCAGCGTGCCCAGGCACTCCAAACGCTTGAAGAACCGCGGCGTTATTCACCACCGCTTCCCAGTTGTTTGGATATAGCTTGATGAGCTGGCTCAAATCCTGCCAGAACGTCCAGACTTGAAGCCCATACCCACGCAGGAGGCTAACTGCCTGTGGAAGCAGATCGAGCGATCCGAGTTGGGAAGCCTCATCGAGAAGAAACAGCGTCCGCACTTTCGGCAATCGGGCTCGCCGCATTACCACGGTCAAGAGGGTCACCACCCAGAGCCGCAAGAGTCCGCGATGGCTCAACAATTTCTCTGGAGGAAGAACGAGGTAGATCGTCATCGGCTTGTTGTTCAGGAGATCGCATAGGTCGAACGTGGATTTCTCGAGACTCTTCGACACACAGGTACTGCCGAGGCATTTGACGAATGTGGTAGCCGTGGTTCGGATGCAGGGTCGCGTCTTGTCGGATGGTGCCGCCAGATACGCAACGAACTCGTCCCGAGCCAGGGGGGACATGGTTTTCTTGCGCGTATCGAGAGCAACCGCGAGGGTGTAATCGAGATCGTCGTTGTAGAGCAATTCTCGCAAGGTGCAGAGATTGCGCTTGTCGGCAGGGGAACTCGTTGCCACATCCGCAACCAGCCCAGCGACCAATCCGCGGCCCGTGTCCTCCCAGTAGCGATCGGATGTGAATTCGTGCCCGACCGCAAGTTGGGCTGCGAGCATTTCGGCGTCGGATTCCGGGTCGGACCCCGGAATCTTGAACAGATCGAATGGGTTAAGTTTGTCGGCTTTGTCCTTTACAGTGACCAATCCAAACGGATCGAGAACAACGACTTGTTGACCGAGAGCTCGGCGATAGCGAGCCGTGACCTGGTAGTTCTCTCCCTTGATGTCCGT
>DASZJS010000175.1:0-3249 GCA_035947935.1 Gemmata sp.
TAGCCGGCGAGTCAAAGGAATACGGTGTCGCCCCCGGGATGCACGAAGTGGTCGAGATCACGCTTCCGATACCCGAGGTGCGCGGCCGAGCCGAGGTTGAGTTGATCCTCACGCTGATAGTACACGGGAAAGAAGTCTTCAGGGACGTGAAGTCTGTGTCAATTTTGAACCCCGCCGTCATAGCTCCCGTGCGGGATGCGAAGTCGCTCGCCGTCTACGATCCCGCTGGGACTGCCACGGCGTTCTTGAAAGCCCGGCACGTCCCGTTCACTTTGCTCACCGACCTCAAGACGCTTCCCGATGGGGCGAAGGTACTGCTCATCGGGAAAGACGCCATCGATGCTGTCGAGAGTACATCGAGTCACTTGGCCGCGTTTGCCTCGTCTGGTCGTGCGGTAATCGTGTTGGAGCAGAACCATCCGCTGAAGTTCCAGGCGATCCCAGCTGAGATGGATGCCACGGCGGACGATGGCCGGGTTGGGTTCATTGAGGATGCAAGCCATCCAGCATTCCGAAACCTGTCCGACAAGGATTTCTTCACCTGGGGTTTGGATGAGCGGCTCTACCGGAACGCCTACCTGAAACCGACGCGCGGTGCCCGGTCGCTCCTCCAATGCGGCGATACTCTCCGGAACTCGACCTTGGTGGAAGTCCCGACAGGCAAAGGAGTGCTGCTCCTGAGCCAACTTCTCATTGAAGAAAAACTTGATGACACCGCTGCCGCCCAGCAGTTGCTCCTGAACCTGATCGGATATGGAGCCGGATACGAACAGGTGTTTCGTCCGGTCGTCGCGGCGATCGGCGGTGCGCCGCTGTTGGGCAAGACGCTCAATGCAATGGGCCTCAAGTACGACTTGGCTGCTGATCCGCTTGCGGCACTGAAACCAAGCGGGGTCGCGGTCATCTCTGCATCCCCCGCTAACCTCAAGTTACTTGCGGATAACGCCGCGAGGGTCGAGGAGTTCACAAGATCCGGCGGATGGATCGTTCTCAACGGCCTCACACCCGAAGGACTGGCCAGTTACAACCGACTGGTTGGCCAGGAGCATGTGATCCGCCCCTTCAAGCGGGAGCGAGTAACCCTTCCACCAACTCGTCGGCCGATTGTGGCTGGGGTCACAGGTGGTGATGTGGCCATGTACTCATCGAAACAAATCTTCGAGTGGACGGCCGGCAACTACGTTGTGGACGACGAGTTTACTTTCGTTGTCGATTACGATGAAATCGCCCCGTTCTGCAAGTCGCCGTTCTTCGCCTACGGCAACATCGTTGGTGGCTTCACCAACGCAGATGGGTGGCCGCTGATTATCAATTTCCCGCTGGACAAGGATCGCTCTCCTTACGACGTGGTGATTAACTTCCCACGGGAGGAGACGGTCGCCGAGTTTACCTGGACCGGGAACACGAACTACTGGCCGCAGACAAAGATCGTCCTCATCTTCGATGGGGATGAGAAGGGCGCGCGGACCTACGATGTACAACCGAATGGCGAAGCGCAAATCCTCCCTGTAAGTCCGCCCTGTAAGGCGAAGCAGCTGACGCTCCGGATCGCCAGCTGGCAAGAGACGCCGAGCAAGGGGCCGCTCATCGGGATCGACAACATCAAGATTCGAGTGAAGCGGCCACCGGAGTTCTACGAGCATGTGAAGCCACTCGTGAATGTTGGTGGGATGATGGAATACCCACGGGGCAAAGGCGGAATCATGCTGTGCAACCTGAACTTCAAGGAGACCGAGGAGGTGCCGCTGAACGCAACCAAGAAGCGGACGGTCCTTGCCGCGATACTGCGAAACCTGAACGCTCCCTTTGCCGCCAGGGAGGTGATCGCTGGAGCAAACCTGGAGTACGTGCCGGTCGATCTCTCGAAACACGCCACGGCGTTCCGGGATGAGAAGGGGTGGTTTGGAGACAAAGGGTTCTCGTTCCGCAACCTGCCGACCGGGAAGCAACTGTTGGCTGGCGTGCCTTACGAGGTCTACGAGTTCGCCACGTCGCCGGTTCCAACGGTGGTGATGCTTGATGGGCCAAACGTCCCGGGAAAGTTACCGACCGAGGTGAAGGGCATTCCGGTGGGCCGGAATGCCGATGCCTTGTTCTTCCTGATGGCAGCCCGCATCGATAAGCGGCGAAACCCGGACGAGGTGAAGAAGGGCACAAAGTTTGAACTGGCCCGCTTCATCGTCCACTATGTGGATGGCAAGACTGAGGAGGTGCCCGTGTACGCTGAACTCCAGGTGGAGAACTACCGGCAGAAGGCTCTGACAGCGGTTCCGGGTGCCCAGGTGGCGTGGACCCGGCCTTTCGAGGGGACAGACCAATCTGCGGTGGCGTACTCGGTGCAGTGGACCAACCACCGGCCAGCCATCGAGATCAAGTCCATCGACCTGCTACCGGGCAAGGACAAGGCTGGGGTACCAGCCCTCCTCGCCGTGACGGCTGCGGCTGCCCGGTGATCGTATGACAATCTGGATATGAGTTCTCGGGGGGGTTGGAACTTTTCGCTTGCCGAGTAGTTCCGCGCGGGAGTATAAGATCATGTAACTATTTTCTATAACTGCATTTTCCGCAAGTCCCCTCCCTGAAGGCTGAAAAACGTCTAGAAAACAGGGTACGTGCGAATCGGGTCGATTTTGAGGGGTATCGCAAACCGCGTGGAATCACCCCAACCCTCGAAATCACTTGAATGGCAGTGGTCAGCCGCAAGAAAGTTGCGGAACGTGTAGCTCTGTAGTGGTCCCGCTTCGGGCGGGTTGTTCTTCAGTGGTTGTTTCACCTTTCTCTGGATAATGGAGCCGTCAATGCGTCCTGCTTTACTCAGTCGAACCCTACGCGGGTGGCTTGGTGCTTTCTCGTGTGCCGCGATTCTTGTGTTTGCCGGGTGCAGCGGCAAGGAAGGCGGGTCGTCAGGCTCGAGTGATGTCATTACCGGCAAGGTTACAATGAACGGTCAGATCGTTGCCGGTCAGGTCGTGTTCATCGGTTCCGACAAGAAGGAAATTATGTCGATGATTGGTCCAATGGATGGAAGCTACCAGATTCCCAATCCACCGAAAGGTGAGGGGCAGTTTCTCATCAAGGGGATGAGCGGACCATCCATGGCACCACCACCATCAGGTGGTGGCAAGATGCCCGAGATGCCCAGCACCGGTGGAGTCGCGCCACCGGCGAAGTACGAAAAGCCAACAAGTGAATTGAAGTTCAATGTTACGGGAGGCAAGCAAACCTTCGACATCACACTGAACTGACCCA
>DASZJS010000176.1:0-8442 GCA_035947935.1 Gemmata sp.
CTATGTCAAGGCGAAGGAGATGAAAGCGTCCGACATCGACTGGCGAGGCACACTCATGGGTCAATGGAAGGCGGGTCGATTGTGGCTCGTCGATCAGGTTCAGGCCGATCTTGCGTTGACGACCGAGGCGGCGCGGGAGGCTGCCTTCTCGGCACGCGGTGGTGGCGAGCGGGCAACGTATTACCGTTACTTGAAACGCTGGCGACGGGCCGTTGGATATGGCTGACGCCGAGCATCATATGGGACGGGCGGGGATACTCTGATACCTACCCGTCTCACAGTCTCGGCGATTCGATGACACGCTGTTGAGAGCTCCCTGGTCGAGCCGAGAGTATTTCGTTCGACCATAGTCTCACGTCTGGTTCGTATCGCCATATCTGGCAATTCGCCGTCCGCTTTTGATCATGGATGTCACTCACTTCAGTTCCAAGGAATTTTTGCAACGACCGTGGATGATCCTGCGATAGAAGTCTGACCACCCGCCGCGTCTGCCAACACGACGAATGGTAAAGATCTTTCCCAATAGCACGCCCGTCCTTTCCCAAACAGCCGCAACAGCGGCAGGAGTGTACGTAATGTTGCCTCATGGGCTTCACCATGTTCTTCACGCAGCGGCTCATGACAAGAAGAACCCCAAACTTGCCGGCGTGGTGCTGATCTTCATTGGTCTGTTCCTTACCCCCTGGTTGATCGGAATTCCGATCGTGATCTACGGGATCTGCAAGCTCGCCAAGTGAATGACCGTTTGGGCAAGTGGTGGAATGCCGTCCTCTGGACGGCGTTCCTCGGCTTGCCCTCGCCCATCTAAGCGGTGACCCGATTGCCTCAAGGACGAAGGATACGCCGGACTGATCGGTGCCAACAGTGATTTGCCTTACAAGTTCACTGGGCTGGTGGCGGTTCTGACGTGCCCAAGGTAGCCCAGCTCGGTGCAAGTAGAGCTAGAAGGGATTGAGCGCCATGCGGAACAACGATCAACAGGGTCTGCTGTTTGTCATTGTTGTCGTTGTCGTGGTTGCGGCGCTTGCACGACGCCGCTGGCGACCCTCGACCACAGCTTTTGGTACTGCCCACTGGGCAACCGAGAAAATGCTCCAGAGCGTAGGGATGCTCGGCAATATCGGACTCATCCTTGGCCGCACCATGAGTGGCAAAATGATCCGAGCAGCGAACTACTGCCACGTTCTTCTGGTGGGTGGAACCGGTTCCGGAAAAGGTGTGTCGATAATAATCCCCAATCTGCTCGCGTATTTTCGGGGGTCGGTGGTTGTGTTCGATACGAAAGGCGATTTGCACACGACGTGCGGTAAACGCCGCGAGGCGAGGGGGGAACGCATCATCAAGTTGGCCCCGTTCCTTGAAAGCAAGGACACATTCAACCCCCTGGACACGATCCACAAGGAAAGTCCAACATTGATAGATAGTGCGAGGGCTATGGCCGAGGCGCTGGTGGTACGCTCCGGTTCGGAGCCTGACCCTCATTGGAACGATCGCGCCGTCCAGGTCATTTGCGCTGTGCTAATCCTGGTGCTGATGCGGTTCGAGGGCGAGGATCGCAGCTTGAATTCGGTACAGGAAATAGCGAGCGATCCGAAGATGCTGGCTGCCGCCGCCGACAAGCTCCGCGAGATGCACAGCATCCCGGCGCGGCTCGGCAACCAGCTCATGACCCTGTTCGACCCGGAACAGGACGGAACGCTCAGTAAGGAAGGTGCTGGTGTGTTGAGCACCGTCGCCAGGCACCTGAGTTTTCTGGACAGTGAGTTGGTGGCCAGATCGGTGGCGAGCAGCACATTCGACCCAGCACTCCTGCTAAAGCCCGGCACGACGCTGTTCCTAACGATCCCACCTGACCAGCTCGAAGCTCAGAAGGGTCTCCTCAGATGCTGGATTTCTACTCTGGTGCGGATGATCGGCACCGCCGGCAATGAGAAGAACTGCGAAGTGCTGTTCCTGCTCGATGAGGCGGAGGCCCTCCACGGATTGTCGGCAGTGGAAGAGTCGCTGGTCCGCGGCCGATCCGCAGGTGTACGCATGTTGCTGGCATACCAGTCCGATTCGCAGGTGAGGACGGCATTCAAGGATAAGCCAACGCTGTTGTACGACAATTGCTCAACGCAGATTTACCTCGGGGCCAGCAGTATCGAAACCGCGGAGCGAATCTCCAAGAGCCTTGGTGAGTGGACGCAGGTGCTCGAAGGCTACGGTGTGAACAATTCCCGCTCGTGGAACGAAGGGGGTAGCGGACCTAGCCAGGGCCAGCAGCTTAATCAAGGCAGTTCCTTTAACTACAGCGTGAACGGTCGCGCGTTGCTTCAGCCTTCGGAGATTTTGAAACTCAGTGACAACCACCTGATCGCATTTTTGCGAGGAATGCCCCCGATTCTGGCCCGGCGCATCAAGTGGTACCAGGACAGAGACTTCAATCCCGTCGCGGCAATGAGTGTTCAGACTGTTGTGTTGTGGCTGGTGATCGCAGTGGCTGCCGCGATCATCGCCAGTGAATTGACCGGCGGCAAATGAGATTCTCGTCGCCTGTTTCACCAACCATGAGGAGGCTCACAATGAGCGAGCGGAAGATCGGGGACGGACACGCCGCGGCGATGGCGCGTCTGGGATTGAAGGAGCTGCGGAACGCCTTCAATCCGTCGCGTGAGAGCGCGGCCGATAGCGAACTCGGCTTATACGGAACTCAGACGCAAGGGGAGATTGCGCAGGCGCGCAGCGGGCCGGGCCAAGGCCCTGAGCAGGAATCAGCGGACAACACGCTGTCCCTGGAGGATCTACGCAAGGAAGCGGAAAAGCGCGGCCGCGACCAAGACCGCGACAAGGGGAACGACCGCGGCCAAGAACGTGGCGGCCTGGAGAGATAACAGTCCCTGTCCCGTAGTTTAAGGAACTTGCAATGATCCGCTCGATTACACACGGCAGCGTATTGTGCCTTCTGATGGCCCAGCCAGCCGACCTGTTCGCTCAGTTCACTCCCAATGGGAGCAGACTCGACCCTTATGCACCGGGGACCGATCCGCGTGTGCTTCGAGCAAATCGTGAGCGTGCAGTGGCCAAAGTAGGCCCCGAATCGCGTGATTTTGTGGAAACTTATGGCGAGGAGGCGGTCGCCGCCATCTTCAAATGCTCCAAAGCTGTGGCGGCCAAACTGGTCCAGCTCCATAACTCCGGAGGGATGGGCAAGCTTCCGAAGCCGCGTGACCTGCTTCGCGTTATCGGCCAACCGCGCCATGGAGACGACGTGGCTATTTGGGCCGTTCACCATGTAGGCGAGCTTGCCGACATGGATAGTTTCGCAGCGTACCTGAGCAGTCCGCTGGAGTACGCACTTGGCCTCAAGCAGCTTGCGGCGGGAGCCGCCGAGGCGCGGGCACGACGCCTCAATCCGGCCACGACGACAACGACGCCAGGGGCTGCGCCGCTGGCGGCAAATGTAAAACTGGGGCTGGCTCTCGTCGTCATTGCCATCGTAGGGGTTTTACTGTGGCGACGCAGGAAGTCAGAGATCTCTTAGCTGGAACCGTTTTGGGTTCCAGGATGTCCTTGAAAGGTACGGCTCACGCCCAACGGCCCACATTGTTCTTCTACAGAGGAGTTATCCAATGGCTTCGACACTAACAAGCAAGCCGCTTGATTTCTTCAAACCCGACCCTGGGAACCCCCGACAATCGTGCGCTCCGGAGAAGTTGCTGGAGTTGCATGACTCACTGTGCAAGAAGCAGTTGGTGCCGCTGATTGCCAAGCCGGATGGCACCATCATCGACGGATTTCGCAGATGGTGCGCGGCCATGCTTGATGGCAAGCCGGAACGCCTTGATGTCATCATCACCGATGAGCCGCTGACACCAGCCGAGGTCAAGGAAATCCAGCTTGTGACAGCTTTGCATCGCGCCGACCTTACGCCTTACGAGCAATTTGTTGGTTGCAGGGATTGGCTTGCATTGAACCCGCAAGCTACGGCCAAGGAGCTGGCCGCCAGGATCGACCGCGATCCGTCCACGCTGGTGCGAGTCCTCTCGCTGTCGAAATGCACTCAACTGGTTCAGCAAGCGGCTGCCGAAGGCAAGCTTGGGCCATCGGAGTGGTACGCGATATCGAAGGTGTCCGAGGCGGAACAGGGAACGCTGCTCGCGGCGAGCCTGGCCGGTGCCAGTCGCGACCAGCTCGAAAAGCAGGGTCGGAAACTTCGCAAGAGCGAAACGTCCAGCGTCAGGGTCAGCACACTGAGGATCCCGCTCGGACCGGATCGGTCAGTCACAATTGCCGGCAGCAATCTGGGATTGGATGATGCCATCGAGATATTGCAGGACACGCTGAAGTTCGCCCGCAAAGCCCAGGGTGAGAACCTTGACGCCAAGACTTTTGTCCGAGTGATGAAGGACAAATCCAAGGCTGGAGCTTGAGCGTGTCGGGATTTCGCACGCTTAGTCGAATCGCTGATGTGGTGAATCTGAGGGTGTAACCCAAATAACAATTGATCAAAAAGTGGAGTTAGCCATGAATACCTCTGAGAGATTGGTCCGGTTTAGCTGTCCGGGATGCGATCAGTGCTTGAACAGCCCGGCAAAGAATGCGGGGCGGCGGTGCCGCTGTCCGCGATGCTCAATCCTGATGGAGATCCCAGGGATGTTGCGGGCACTGGCAGTGAGGCCCATGATCTCTGCATCCCCGGCGGTGAGGCCCGTGGTCACTAAGTCGCCGGTGGTAAAGCCAGCGGCGAAGCCGGTGATCTCTCCATCGCCAGTGGTCCCTCCCGCGCCGAGGCCATATCGGGGAGTGCCAGCACGGCAGGATCAAGCGACAGTACCACTGAAGATTGCATTGCCTGAGAATTTGGGCGGCGTGGAAACCACCGTGTCGCAGGATACCGCCGACAATGTGGCCAAGGTGGTGACCGGCGGTTTCCTGGTCGTTCTCGGTATCGCGGTGGCGGCGTTTTTCGGGATCCGTCGGCCCTCGGTGTGATGAGTCTGGGATGCTCTGCTGTGTTGGATAAGGCTCGAACAACGATGTCAACGGCGAACTGTGGAAATGGGGGCTGATGATGAGCGAAGAGCTGATCCTCAAAGAGTTGCAGGAAGTGAAAGCCATGCTGGCTGTGCTGGTCGCACGCCAGCAGGTGCGGGAATTCTATTCCGTCGAAGAGTTTGCGCAGCTCCTGGGAAAGGCCGTGTTCACAGTCCGCGAATGGTGTCGGCTGGGCCGCATCCGCGCGGAGAAGCGATTATCGGGCAGGGGGGCGTTTCCGGCTTGGTGCATAAGCCATGATGAATGGCTCCGTTATCAACGCGAGGGATTGCTTTCCCTCAAGGATGTTCTGCCCGCTGTAGGACGGTCGAGGTGAAGATTCGGGAAGAGTTTTCCCCGCAAGATACGGGTTTGAAATTCCTATACCCGACTTTCTATCACTCCGCCTCGCCGTCACTCCCCTCCGTTGTGAGCAGCTTTGCCAAAAGCTTACGATGCGCAGGCTTACTGAACGTGTCGTCTTCGGGGAGAGTCGCCCCTGCTGTGGCAATTGACATAAACCCCTCGATCGCGCGCGAACAACAGGCACGGTTGGCGGTCATGTTGGCATATCTAGACGAGCAGATGCCGCCGGCTCACTCGCCGGACTACTCGGAAGATTGGGATCTTGGGTTTTCATCCAGTCCTCCAGAGTCAAACATTTCAGAATTCCGTTAACATCCTCCATGATGGCATTCGAAAACCACTCGCCATGAACGCGGAATCGTGCAAAGCGGCGGTGAAGCCATTTCTCGTGCATTTCGGAACCAAGAACGTGCCCGACGAGACGCAGCGGGTTAGAGTTACCCGTCTGCAAGTCGGCCAACCGCTTCTCGGGATTCTTCAGGCAGAAGCCGATTTTGATGTCCTTTGTCGCCGCGTCCTGGATGAAGTACACGACGCCGTCTTTCGGTCGGGCCTCTGCCGAGTTCCGCCGTCCACGTCGGTTGCTCGCGGCCTTCTGGTTGGCTCTCGTCCGAAGCTCCCCCTTTGGTAGCGAGCCAATTCCTCTCGGGAACAGACCCCGGACGACTAGCGGGTTTTGTGCGGTGATGACACATAGGTTTTGTTCCAGGGCGAGGGCGAACCGGTTCAGGATCTCGACGAATTGGATCGTCGGGCGGGTGTAAACACGACCGAGAAGCCACCAGTTTTTTGCGTCGCCATAGAACTCCGACGGCACACCGTGGAGCCACCGGTCCGAATACTGTTTGACTCGGTTTAGCGTAGCGAAGCCATTCACGCGTTCCGAATTGAGAATCACCGACAGCCCTTCGCGGGGGTTGCAGTTCTGACTGACGAAGGCCCCTCGAAGGCTCACCTCCGTGGCCGGACAGCCGGGAACGATCAGTCGCGTGATCCGTGCGACGTGAGCGAGGAAACCCTGCCGTGCGTTGGCAATGTTTGCCAACGCGGCCAGGGCAAGTTCCGGCGACATCGCTTTGAGAATAAGAGACTCGCGGAATGTTTCGCCGGAATCGAACACCAAAACCATGTTTCCCTGATGTAACGAAGTGTCACGATTCGCCGGGCGAGTTCGGGGCTTCTTCTTATCTGCGTCCAGAAACGGTTGGGGGTTTTGCATCAACTCGGTGACAAAGGGCAGGATGCGGTCATCAAACCACTCCCCCTGAAGGCGAAGAGGTCGCGCATCGGGTTCGACAAGCTGCCGTCCGCAATGCCGGTACACCAGTTCGTGAACATGCTTCTCGACTGGTTTCATCCCCGCGATCGAGCCGAGGAGGACCAGGTTATTCGAGGTGGAGGTTTGCAGCGTGGATAGGCGCTTGGCCGGGTTCCAAGCAAAGCCGATCTTGATGGAGCGGCTTGTCTGGTTGTGGATGAAGTAGATCATGAGTGCTCCGGTCAGAGAATTGATGAATTATCTCCGTCGGGACTGGGGCACGCAATCTCGGGGAATCGCACCCGTTGAGGACCATCACCTTTCTTCACGGCGCACCAGGCGTCTTCCCTATGCTCTGCATAGGCCGGCTGGAACGGTTCCAGCCGGTGGGCAGCGTTCTGAAAGCCGCTTGCCCGCAGACGCAAAAAATGACGTGTGGCGAAAACTAAATAGGCCCCACACTCCTCTCTTGAGGTGAAGTAACCCCCAACCGCCTGGATCAGCATTCTTAACGCGCACTTCCGAACCAGGTAGACTGAGTGTGTGATTGGACGACAGACCACAACCCTGACATGCCTCTGCCTGCCAGCAATCCACTACTACACACAATGACAAACCCCGCGCCGACTCTCACCGTTGTGATGCCCGTGTACAACGGCGTCCGGTTCCTTGCCCGAGCGATCGAATCTCTCCGCGCCCAGACGTTCTCCGATTGGGAACTGCTTGCCGTGGATGATGCTTCAACGGATGACTCCGCCACTCTGCTTGACCAATTCGCCAAATCAGACCGCCGCATCCGTGTGTTCCGGCATCAGACCAATCGCGGCCCAAGCGCTGCCAGGAACACTGCTCTCGGAGCAGTACGTGGAAAGCTAATCGCATATCTCGACTGTGATGATGAGTTCTATGCAGACCATCTGGCCCACGCCCTGGACCTCTTGGAGTCAGCCGATGTTTTCCTGTTCAAGTACGACCTTGTTGAGGAGCGGGAGGGAACACCAGGATACGGGACAACGACGACCTATGATCCCTCGACTCGCTCCCAGTTTATGCTCACTGAGACGATCGCCGTTCCTCTGGGGGTGATGCACCGGCACGAACTAATTGGCCGTGTCGGCGGGTTCAACGAGAAGCTTTGGCGGGACGAGGATGGAGATCTGTGGCGACGTTTTGCACAAGCCGGGGCCAGATTCACTATCGTTCCGCACAAGAGTGGGCGTTACCACGTCCGGACAGACAGCTTGGCTCGTACAGGCAAGGCCACGATGCCCAGAGGACTGCCTTCTCCAATCGGAACAGTAGAGATCAAGATTCGTGGCCAACGACACTTACTCCAGATCTCAACTGGTGAGGCTTGGCTTGCCCAGGAAATCTTTGAGCGACACGAGTATGGCGGTATCCCTCCTGGGGTTCTCCGTGAGGCACCAATCGTAGTGGACATCGGGGCCAACATTGGGGCGTTTGCACTTTACGTCAAGCTGCTTTACCACCAAGCTGCATTGATCCACTGCTTTGAACCGTATCCACCCAACGTCGAACTGCTCCGTCAGAATGTCGCTCCGTTCCCAGGTGTCACTGTCCATCCAGTCGGGCTTGGGGCGGACGATAGACAGGCTGAATTGCTTCTCCACGCGAATAATTCGGGAGCAAACTCCACCCGCCCTGATTTGGTGCCGAACCCAATCGGACGTGTGAGAATCCTGATCCGAAACGCAGGAGTAATGTGGGATGAACTTGGGCTTGCGGAGGTGGATGTGCTGAAGATCGATGCGGAGGGGGCCGAAGTCGAGATTTTGGAGTCG
>DASZJS010000177.1:0-13280 GCA_035947935.1 Gemmata sp.
CGACAACCCTTTTCGCCACGGCAACATCCTGGTTCAACTGCTCGACCAGTTCGGCCACTCCACCAAATGGGCGTGTATCTCGGAGTCGGGCAATGAACTCCACAGCAAGCGATTTGCCGTACAGATCGCCCGAAAATTCAATCAAGTGAACTTCGATCTTTTGAGCTTCCTCGCCGAATGTCGGATTCGGGCCGATGTTCGCGGCGGCAGGGTATTTCTGCTCATCCACCATCGCTCGCACCGCGTAGACTCCGTTCCCGGGCAAAACGGTTGGGACATCGCTGAGGTTCGCGGTTGGGAAGCCGATTGTTCGTCCGCGCTTTGCCCCGGTAACCACTGTGCCAGTAATGCGATAAGGGCGAGCGAGCAATTCGGTTGCAAACTCAACCTCTCCCCGGAGGATGGCAGCCCGGACGCGGCTGCTTGAGACAGGTTCCCCTCGATATCTCAATTGAGAAACTTCCTCGAACGCGATTCCGACAGCAATACATAGCTTTCGGAGCATATCGTTGCTCCCGGCCCGGTTTCGGCCGAATCGAAAATCGGGGCCTTCGACAACTGCCTTCGCCCCAAGCTGGCGAACAAGCACATCCTCGAAGAAAGCTTCCGGGCTCAGCGCCAGCAGGGCCGGGCTTGTTCGCAGGATCACAACATGGTCTGCGCTCGCGGCGTTCAGCAACTCGGCTCGCTCCGAGAGAGTGGTGAGCGGTGGCCGAATGGGACCGGGATAAAGCAATTGATGGGGAGGTGGGTCGAATGTGACTGCAACCGCGGGACCGCCGAGTAAATCCGCCTGCGCACGGGCAGCGGCAACGAGCGCCCGGTGGCCAAGATGCACTCCATCGAAGTTTCCAACCGTAACCGCACCGCCGAGAAACTGCGGAGGCGGATACGCGGCCCAGTCGAGAGTAACTGTTGACATGCAGTTATACTTTACGCATTCAAGAGTGACACATTGTCCCCCGTCTGGAAGTTGTGGGACAAGATGGTCTCCAGCTTCGCTTTATACTCGCGCGCTCGGGAATGAGACATCACAACGACGGCGGTTTGGGTCGCTTGAGGAATCTTGATCCAGACCTGCTTCCCAAACGGCTGGTTATTCGGATGATGTCACCAAGGAACCAGAAAACGAGAGGTGAGGGATCAGTCAACCAGCACAAATCACGAGTTTGTCTATGATTATAATGATTGTTATGGTGCATTGGGCATGTGCCTAGGGGCTTTGACACATGTCGAAATTTGACAGAGACTGGTGTGTGAATCTGCGATTGGGTTGAAAAACGCCTTGATAAAGTGCCAAACTTATCTTCGCAATCTTGTGAGATTACTGACACCGCTGACAAACCTCCTGACCTTGTCAACTCAACGCGATCGAACTGCTGGACAGTCTGTCCACGCGTGCACGCGTGGGCAGAACCTCGCGACCAGCTCCGGTGTCATCTTCTCCGAACCACATCGTCGTAGTACGATGATGGTTCGGATTTGTCGGTCGGCTGGACGGTCGCCGCTTGGCAGAAGGGATGAGGGATGAGGGATGAGGGATGAAGGAAAGACAGAAGATCAAATCGCTTCTGGTTTTTTCATCCCTCATCCTTCATCCCTCATCCCTCCTGTTGGGGGGAGGAAAGTCCGGGCTCCATAGGGCGCGGCGGTGGGTAACCCCCACCATCGGTAACGGTTCGGGCTCCCCGGCCCGAACCACCAACGGGCGGGACAGTGCAACAGAAAGAAAACCGCCTTATGGAGGGATGAGGGAATCGAATCCCTCATCCCTCCATAAGGTAAGGGTGAAACGGTGCGGGGCGAAAGCCCTTAATGTAAGAGCGCACCAGCAGCCGGGTGACCGGCTGGCTCGGCAAACCCCACCGGGAGCAAGGTCAAGCAGGGGACAGGGTCGGCCCGACCCGTTACGATCCCCGGGTAGACTGCTCGATCTCACGGGTAACCGTGAGGCTAGATAAATGACCGTCGCTCACGGGCAACCGTGGGGACAAAACCCGGCTTATAGGCCGGCCGACAAATTCGTCCGGGGGATTTTGAGTGAAGAGCGAAAAGTGACGAGTGAAAAGTGGAAAACACAGGCTTTTTAACTCTTCACTTTTCACTCTTCACTCTTTTCACCCCTTCCCCTATTTCTCAGTTGCCTCACTCGCTACAATTCCCAAGCTTCGCTCCCGACGAAGCGGCTCGTGTGAGCTGCCGGGGGTGGGGTGAAACTTTAACCCACACCTGCCGACCCGCTTGCGGATCGGCCGGGCAATCCGTCTCCCTCAAACTATGGTCAATCGTAACCTCCTCCGCCAGTTGGAAGCTTCAGACGCAGAACTCGCCGACCTGGAAACAGAGTTTCAGTCAGAAATTACTGTACACCTCGAAAAACCCGAACAAGACTACGAATCAAACAAGATCGTCACCGGGCGGGTTCTCGAAATCCGCGGCGATGATGTCGTCATCGACATCGGCTACAAGTCCGAAGGCGTGATCCGCCTCGATGAATGGAAGGAGGAGGGCTCTGACTCCCCTCCACCGAAACCGGGCGACACCGTCGAAGTTCTTCTGGAAACAGTCGAGAGCGAAGACGGCACCATTGCTCTGTCCTATCGCAAGGCCAAGCGGCAAAAAGAATGGAACGCGATTCTGGCCAAGCACAAGGAAGGCGATGTCGTCTCCGGTCGGGTACTCAAGAAGATCAAGGGCGGTCTCCTCGTCAACATCGGGGTGAACGTCTTCCTCCCGGCCAGCCAGGTGGATATTCGCCGACCGCAATCGATCGATGAGTACATCGACCGCACCATCGAGTGCGTCATTCTCAAGATCGATGAGCAGCGGCGAAACATCGTGGTCAGTCGCCGCAAGTTGATCGAGGATCGGCGGAATATCCAGAAGGACAAGCTGCTGTCGGAACTGGAAGTTGGCCAGGTCCGCACCGGGGTGGTCAAGAACATCGCCGAGTTCGGAGCATTCGTCGATCTCGGCGGGATCGATGGGCTTCTGCACATCACGGACATGGGTTGGCACCGCGTCACCAACCCCCGGGACGTTGTGCAGATCGATCAGACGTTGGAGGTATATATCCTCCATATCGACCGGGAGAAGGAGAAGATCGCCCTCTCTCTGAAGCACAAGACCCCCAGCCCGTGGCAGAACATTGAGGCCAAGTATCCGGTCAACACGCGCCATCAGGGCGAGGTCGTGAACATCATGCCCTACGGGGCGTTCGTTAAACTCGAACCTGGAATCGAGGGGCTCGTTCACATCTCCGAAATGTCGTGGGTGAAGCGGATCGCCGATCCGAAAGAACTCGTGCAGATCGGGGACAAGGTTGAAGTTCAGGTTCTCAACATCAACCACGACAAGAAGGAAATCTCGCTCGGCATGAAGCAATGCCAGGCGAACCCGTGGGGTGAGGTTGCCAAGAAGTATCCGCCGAACACCGTGATCACCGGAACCGTGCGGAACCTGACCAATTACGGAGCCTTCATCGAGATCGAAGAAGGAATCGATGGCCTGTTGCACGTCAGCGATATGAGCTACGTGCGCAAGGTGTCGAATCCGTCCGAGATGGTGCAAAAGGGCCAGAAGCTCACCTGCATCGTGCTAAGTGTGGATCAGGAACGCAAGCGAGTCGCGCTCGGACTCAAGCAGATGGGCAACGATCCGTGGGAGACCGACATCCCCGCTCGCTACAAGCCCGGCCAGAAGGTGCGTGGGAAAGTCACGAAGCTCACGAACTTCGGTGTGTTCGTCGAACTCGAACAGGGTCTCGAAGGGCTGCTTCACATCTCCGAGTTGTCGGATGCCAAGATCGAGAGCCCCGAGGAAGTCGTCAAAGTTGGGGATGAGGTCGATGTGAAGGTTCTCCGCGTGGATGCCAAGGATCGCAAGATTGGGCTATCCATGCGGAACGTCGACGATGCGACTGTTCCCGATGATATCCCCGACATGCCAATCGAGGGGCCGGAGGCCGAGAAGGCGATGGAGGAGAAGCTCCTCAAGCCGAGCAAGGAAAAGAAGGAAGATAAAGAAAAGGACAAGGAGAAAGATAAGGAGAAAGACAAGGAAAAGGACAAGGAGAAAGACAAGGAAAAGAGGGACAAGGAGAAGGAACTTCGTGGCGGCACCGGGACTGCCGGCCCGCTGTTCCAACTTCCTGGCGATAAGAAAGAAGAGAAAGTCGAGAAGGTTGAAGAGAAGAAAGACGAGCAAGAATGAGTAAGTGAACCTCACCAGGGGCTGCGATGATCTGTCATCGCAGCCCCTGGTTTTGATTTGTACTCTGGTCGCCCATCACCCATCACTTCGGCAACATTCCAACCTTCTGGGCATAGGGAAACAGGCCGCCAGCCTCGATAATCGGACCCACCTCGCCAAGCGGGAGCAATTCAAACACTTCACCACTCGTGGTGTTCGTGAGCTTGCCAGCCAGAATGTCAATCGCGAGCCGATCCCCCGTGCAAACCCGATCGATAAGACGCGCTTTCGTTTCGAGTGGGACAAGATACCCGCCATTCACCGAGTTCCGGTAGAAAATGCGCGCGTAAAACTCAGCAACAACCGCAACAACTCCCGCTGCCGCGAGCGCAATCGGTGCGTGTTCGCGGCTCGATCCGCACCCGAAGTTCTTTCCACCAACGATGATGGTGTATGGAGAGATGAACTCATCTCCGCCCGGTGTATGAAAGGGTACATGTCCCTTGGGCAACCCCGCCCGATCGTCGGGAACGCCGCAGAGTGCGAATTTACCGAACATCTTGTATTCGGCGGGGATTGAGGGATTGTAGGTCAAATACATGGCCGGAATGATCTGGTCGGTGTCGATATTGTCGCCAAGTACATAGGCGGTACCTTCGATCCGGGATTGCATGGTGTCACTCATCGTGGAACGCTTGATGTTGCAAGCCGCCGGGCTTGTCCCGGTGGTCTTCATTCACCCTACTTCTGACAGGGTCATTCGGGAACCCCCATCAGCATCGTCCACCGATAGGTAGCACGGGATCAAGAGAGGCAAGCACACCATCGAGTAAACTCATTAGGGTGTCCCCTCGAAGATCGTTGGCATGTATCATTGACGATGAGGAACGTCTTCGACAGGCGTACACGCCAGCCTCTCTCCATTACGGAATAGCCCATGCCAGAACTGCCCGACATCATGGTCTATATCGAATGCCTGGATCGTCGGGTTACAGGGCAACCGCTGCTGAAGGTTCGCCGCCGACATCCATTTCTTTTGCGAAGCGTTGAACCGCCGTTGAGCGAGGCGGAGGGAAAGAAAGTCCTCGGACTGCGCCGACTCGGTAAACGGATTGTGTTCGAGCTGGACGATCAGTTGTTCCTCATCCTGCACCTCATGATTGCCGGAAGGCTTCACTGGAAGCCGCCAGGCGCAAATCCGCCGGGGAAGATCGGCCTGGCCGCTTTTGATTTTCCCTCTGGCACTTTGACCCTGACCGAAGCAGGGTCGAAGAGACGGGCCTCACTCCATGTGGTAAGAGGAGAAGTTGGCCTCGCCGAACACCAGCCGGGCGGACTGGAGGTACTCGATGCGGACTTCGCAGCCTTCAGCGCTGCCCTGCGCCAGGAGAACCACACACTCAAGCGCGCACTGACATCTCCGCGCTTGTTTAGCGGTATCGGCAATTCCTATTCCGACGAGATCCTGCACCGCGCCCGGCTTTCTCCTCTGATCTGGACGAGCAGGTTAAGCGACGCCGAGTGTACCCGGCTTTTTGAAGCGACCCAGGCGACGCTACGAGAATGGTTGGAGCGGCTACGAGGGGAAGTCGGCGATGGCTTTCCCGAGAAGGTCACGGCCTTTCACGCGAGTATGGCTGTCCACGGCCGTTTCGGAAAGCCATGCCCGGTCTGCGGCACAGCGGTTCAACGGATCGTCCATGCCGAGAACGAGACGAATTACTGTCCTCGCTGCCAGACAGGGGGCAAAGTGCTGGCCGACCGTGCGATGTCTCGCCTTTTGAAAGACGACTGGCCACGTACCGTTGAGGAATGGGAAGCTGGACGGGGACCGACGTGAATGGTGGCAATCTCAATGGGGCGACACTCAATAGCCAAGCGTGTTCCCACGAAGAATTTCCAGAAGAATCTTCCGCACTTCCGCCTCGATTGCACTCCAACCAGCCAGCTCCGGGTCTCGATCGAACTTCGATCGTGCCGGGATCACCGATCCGGCACCGTGCTCCGGAACGAGTTGTTCTGTCTCGCAGAACTCCCGGATGACCGGGTTCGGTTCTCGCCCCTCGACATTCGGGTTGATTGGCGGTGCGGCGATCGCAAGCCCAGCCACAGCAACCAGCCCCATCAACCCAAGCAGCCCATTCCGCAGTAACATTGACCATTTCCTCCAGACTCGTGCCGTGGCAACACTACCACCGCGGCAGAGAGAGGGCAGCACGATAGCGAGCCCTGGGCTCAATGCAAGCGTGAAGTTGTCGAACCCAGGGCCGTTTACTTGACGCTGGCCATTCCAACTTGGTCGATACTGCCAATGGGACCACGACCTCAATGCTCGGAACTACAGCATCAATTTGTGTGGTTTTCGTGGGAATTGGTGGGCCTCGTCCTGTTTCGCAGGTCTCGACCCACCCTACAAGAGGCTCGACTGCACGAGGCTGGCAACTTTACTCACGTGGGAACGGGGTCTCGCTCGCAGGCGGGGTTGGCGTAGGCATCGTTGGCACAGGAGCCGTGGGTTCGACCATCCGCGGAATCGAGTAAAAGGGGGTGGGAATGGGAGGACTACTCGGCGGTGTTGTGTTGCTTGGACTGACCGGGGGTGCTGGAAGAGTAGACGTTCCCGATAAGTCAGAGGACGATGCGGATGCCTTCACGACCTTCGGTTTTGGCAGTGGTTTGTCCCCGGCGTTCTTGTAAGTTCCCCCAAAGGCGGTTTGCAGCGGATTATCTTCGTCACTATCTTGTGCTTCTGGCATTCGCACATTACGGATCACCAGTGAGTCGCCATAAACGCGGAAAGTCAGAGCGAATGGCCGATCTTCCTTGGTCTTGCGATCTTTTTCGAGCATCTCTCCCAAACGCTTCACATCGTCCTCGGGTACGCCGCTATCAATCTGAGCATCCAATCCCGTAATCAGACCAATGATAGTCATCCCATCCCGAGTAATGTGATAGTCGGCGGTGGTCACACAGGTTGCTGTTGCAATTTTGCCATCCTCAACCTCTCCCGACATGATGACCGTCATCGTCAGGTAGTCCGGAGTGATCTTGATGATCTGAAGCTTCGATCCGAACTCGCGGTACCACGTCCCCACAATTCCGGGCTTCGCTACTGCTGTGGGCAGGGATGTCACAGGCGGTAGAATATAGACAGGAGCGTTCCCAACAGTTTGTTGAATCGGTGTTGTTGTCAGAGGTTGGGACTGAACGGTCTGTGCGATGTCCGGAGGCGTTTGTTGTACACACCGTGGCTGTGGGCTCTGTGTCACATTTGTAGGTGCCGAGGTCATCGGCTGTGGAGTATTTGTCGTGTATAAACCTGCACGTCGCGCTTTGCCGTCCGGATCTTCCAGGTCGCAGAGTTTTCCTGGAAGTGGATGAGTCGGGTCGGTTGGGAAATACTGCGGGTAGTGTTCCAGATAACGTGGGATGGGTAGAGTCGTTCCGCCGCGATTTGTCGTTGATTTTGCAGGCTTTGGTGTCGGGATATTGCCATCCTTGCAGAACGTGTACATCCCGCCAAAGAGTTTGGCTGTTTTGATGTATGAGTCATCGTCCGCGGCAAGCTTAATATTGCTGACCATCAGGCCCGCTGAGGTCGATCGCGTGCGGAACGAGAAGGGGCAATCGACCAGTGCGTGAAAAGCGCTAATGACATCGGCATCGCTCAGGTCGATCGGTAACGATGGAGGAGTCTCGGAAGGGGGTTCATCGACAATTGCAGAGCCTTGCTTGTGGTCGATGTGCTTCATCGCCAGTTCGGCAGCGAGGTGTTCCAGGTAGTCCTGCTTGAAGCGATTTTGGGGGATGGTGCCTGCATCGAAAGCGCCGGTATGCGGGTATTTGAACGGATGAACGTAGTTGTACTTCGGTTCATCGGAATTCACCTGGAGAGGTTCGGCATCCACATCGTAGACATCGGCGGTAACATCAGCCTGTCCTTCGTAAAGCTGGTTGAGGCTGCCCGGCTGGTAAAGCGACATCTTTTCCAAGTGAATATCGAGGACGAAATCGGCACCGAGTTTCTTGCCCCACTCACTCGGATGCATCTGCTTCCAGTTTGGGTCGTTCAGCTTGAACTTATTCACGAGAGCCGGCTCAAGGACCACCACCTTCTGCTTGCTTTCCTTGGCCATCTGGGGGAGTTTCTCGGCGATCTCCGAAGCTAGTTTCCCTTCACTCCCAGCGAACACCGGGCCGATTCCCGGGGCGATGGAGACGAACACCGCCACCACCGACTCCTTACCCTTCTTCGGGCCATCCTTGAACACCAGCGGATAGTCCGCGATTTTGATGTGGTCTGGTGGAGTCGGGAATGGTTGCTTCGGTTCAGTCACGCCGGGGCGTTTGATATCCCAATCCACACCACTGATCGCACCGTGAACCAGGCCGTCCTTCGTCAGCGTGTAGTCAGCGATGAAGGTCAAGTGGATCAGTGTGCCATCGGCATTGAGGGTGGCGCACATCTTCAGTTCGTCATCGTTAAATGTCGCAGCGACGACACCCCCCTCGAACTGGCGATACCATGTGCCAGCCAGCTTGTTGGGCATCGGTTTGGCGCTTGGCGTGTACGATGTCCCAGACGGCGTTGGATACCCGTTCGTAGTTGGGTACGGAGAGCCAGTTGGATACTGAGCCCCGATGGGGACAGCACACGTCACAGCCAGCAATCCGACCAGAGCGAATCGTGGAATCGTCCGACCTGACATGCGCGGACTCCTTGGGATGGGTCAAACTGGCGGGTATATGCCAATTACCCCAACTCCGCACAATGCCAAGAGAACCCGTTCTTCAGGCAATTACCGCAACGCCCCACCCGAAACACCTGGGAAATGGTAAGCTGGGTGGACAGTTTGGCCCCCAACGGTTTAAGATGAGTGAGAAAGATGAAGTTCGGCGTGTTGCTGCACGCCCTTTTTGTCGCTGCCTGCTGCGTTCGCGCGGTCACGCTGGCGATGGGTCCGCGAGTAACATCCTCATGTCCGCTCGCTCGCTGACCTCTCCTACAACAGGGCGGACCCACGAGAACGATGGAGCATCTGTTGATTCCCCCCACCAATGGGGACGACCGGAACGCCCCCGATTTGGAACCCGATAACGTCCCCTCCGATGAACTGATCGATGACACCCCCTCCGCAATGGGTGATGATCTCCTACCTACTGAACCCGAAGACGATGACGAGTCCGATACGGATCTGGATGAAGAACTCGATGCCGAAGCTGCCCCTGATGCCGAGAGTTGTGCCGAAGCGGTAGCCGATCCCGACCACGAGAACGCCCCGCCGCCGGAAACCGACCCGGCAATGACCTTTGCCGATCTCAAGCTCAATCGCGCTGTCCTCGATGCACTTTCCCAGGCCGGTTACACTCACCCCACACCCATTCAGGAAGCCGTCATCCCACCGGCACTCCGCGGCAAGGATGTGATTGGGCAGGCTCAAACCGGCACCGGGAAGACCGCGGCGTTCGTTCTCCCCTTCCTGAACCGCTGGCGTCCCCATCGGTTGAAGGGGCCGATTGGCCTTGTGATGACCCCGACGCGGGAACTCGCCCTGCAAGTGGCCAAGGAGGCCGAGAAACTCGCCCCCAGCCGGAGCTTCCACACCGTGCCCGTGTACGGGGGAACCGGGATGGTCAAACAACTGAAAGGGCTGGCGAAGGGTTGCGACCTTGTGGTTGGCACCCCGGGGCGGATGCTCGACCACCTTCAACGCGGTTCCATGAACCTCGACCACATCAAGTACGTTGTGCTCGATGAGGCCGACCGGATGCTCGATATCGGCTTCCGACCGGACATCGAGCGAATACTCAAGCGGTGCCCGCTCAAACGTCAGACACTGCTCATGTCGGCCACCGTGCCGGATGCGATCAAACGACTGGTGAATCGGTACATGACCGATCCGATCCACCTGCACATGACGCCGAACACGCCCACTGTGGACAAAATCCGACAGATGTATTTCACTGTGGATGCCGACAAGAAGTTTGAACTACTCAAGCGTGTGATCCAGCGGGAACAGCCGCGGCAATGCCTGATCTTCATCGAACGAAAGCGGTGGGCGGACAACCTCTACCGCGATTTGAAGTGGGCCGTACCCAAAGCGGCCGTGATCCACGGCGACCTCCCGCAATCCCAGCGCGAACGAATCATGGCTGCATTCCGCACCGGGGACATCAAGTACCTGATCGCCACGGACGTGATGAGCCGTGGGATCGATGTGGATAACATCTCGCACGTCGTCAACTACGACCTGCCGATGGACATCGAGAACTACGTCCACCGAATCGGCCGCACGGGGCGGATTGGCAAGGATGGAATCGCCATCTCGTTCGTCACGCCCGAGCAAGGTGGGCAGTTGACCGAGATCGAGGTGATGATTAACCGCTTGATTGAGCGAGACGAGTTGCCGGGCGAGTGGTATACGCCGCGGAAGGTGGCGGTGGTGGCAGCGGCACTCCCTCCCCCGCCACCCGTGAAGCGCGACGAACAGGGCTGGGGCGTTGAGGACGACTCCGGACCAATCGAGAAGCTCGGTACTTCTGAGTCAGGCACAGTCCCCACCGAGAGCGAAGCAACAGTCGATCCATCCACCCCCACTACCCCGGCGAAGAAGCCTGTCTTTGGCAAAAACCGCAGACGGTACACGGATCGACTGTGAGAGATTGTGACAGGCCTGGATCCGCAGATTTCCCATCACTGCGAAGCCGGAAAGAAGCGAAAAGAGAACGCCCGCAAAAAGCACAAAATGCACAAAAGAAAACGAAGAAGACCGGGAAGAGTTCGAACGAGACTAAACTCATTTTCTCTTTTATTTTTGTGCTTTTTTGCGGCCATTCTCTTCTGTCTTGAAATCTGCTGATAATCTTCTTTCCCCTCCCGAGGCCGCGAATGTCCTCTACACAAGTTCCCACTTCCGTTCTCGATCAGCTTCGCAAGTTCGACACGCCCACGATCTGCAACGTCCTCGAGCTCTTCGATTGCCGATCGCGGATTGCTGGCTACATGGATGCCCGGATGAAGGCGTGTTACCCAGCCCTACCGCCGATGGTTGGGTTTGCCAGCACGGCGACGTTTCGGGCTGCCGCACCTCCACGCGGCGGCGATACCTATGCGGGTCTCTCGACGCAGGTGGAGAAGATCGCCGCGACTCCTGGGCCGAAGGTGGTTGTGTTCCAGGATCTGGATGATCCGCCCGTTGCGGCGACATTTGGCGAGGTCATGTGTACCACTTACAAGGCGTTTGGGTGTGTCGGGCTAATCACAAGCGGAGCCGGTCGCGATCTGGATCAGGTTGAACCGCTAAAGTTCCCCTGCTTCACGAGTGGGACGATCTGTTCGCACGGCTACACGCAGATTGTGGAACTGGAGGTTCCGGTGCGGGTTGGTGGTGTGTGGGTGAATCCGGGCGAATTGCTGCACGGCGATCGGAACGGGGTTACCACGATTCCGGTGGAACTGGCTGCGCTTGTGGCGGAGGCATGCCCGGCGTTTATGACGGCAGAGGCAGCGATACTGGATTACCTGAAGGCGGGGAAAGTGACCGCGAGCGGGTATGCAGTAGCGCGGGATGAGTGCAAGCGGCAGATTGGAGAACTGGGTAAGAAGCTCAAGTCGGCGATCCGATAAGCCGATTCTCCTTGCGCCAATTGACAGTCGTGGGGGTGCCCGATACGATTCCCCAAGTTGTTTGTGATGTTACTTGTGGCCTCGTAGCCAAGTGGTAAGGCAGCGGTTTGCAAAACCGCTATTCCCCGGTTCGAATCCGGGCGAGGCCTCTCGCTCTTCTGTCTTCGATTCTCGTGAGTATCCTTAGAATCCTGGGGTTTCTTCGTTTTACTCTTCCGCTCCCGTGGTGAGCGAGTTTCCTCCACAATCCTCAAAAGTCCTCCTCCGCTACCGCCTGCTGCTGCTCCCGTTGCTGCTCCCGAATCGGCCCGTTGCTGTTCCTGAAATGGCTTGTTTGCATTGGTTCCCGTCATTCGGAGGGCAGCGGGTTCGGGAGTTGGGGCGTTTGTCGGCAGTTTGTTCACCACTGCGCCAAGATCGTGCAACCGGGTTCGTGCGTAACGGCCCGCCGTCAGTCTGGGGTCTGAGTGCCGGGCGAGCGTCATCGCTTGCTTGATGTCCGCGCCAGCCCGGATCACGTTCGAGATGTAGCACGCTCGCAGGGCGTGAAAGTCCCGTGTCTCCGTTCCCTCCGGTCCATCTACCTCGACAGGGATACCCGCGTCTTGAAGATCCATCCTCAGCATGTCGGCTGCCCGCTTTGGCCACCGTCCAGGCCAGACCCGTTTCTTCCCGGCTCGTCCACATAGGTAGGTCCGTAGTTCGGCGGTCAGTTCGTCAGAGAGCGGTTGCACAGCACTCTTGCGGTTCTTCGTGAATTCGGCGGGCAGAATCGCAGCAGGCTGAGTTGCGTTGAGGTCGAAGTAATCCGGAACCAGTGCCGCCAGTTCCGCGGCCCGATACCCGGTCCCGACTGCCACACGGTAAAGCATCGCCCGATCCGTTCCATTCAACTCAAGGAACGGCTTCTTGCTCGATGCAGTCGTGGCAAGCAACATTCCCAGTTCCGCCTGAGTCATTTCACCTCGTCGTCGGCGTGTATCGAGGCGAGCGTTCAGCGGCCTCAGTCGGGAAAACGGACTACGGTCGATTCGACTATTCGCGACCAACCACCGAGCGAACTGGTGGACTGCTTGCAGGTAATGGTTCGAAGTCTGTGAGGAACACCCGCCGGGTTTCAGTCCGCGAAGTGCCTCGACGGTCTCTCGCGGGAACCTTCTGGCGTTGGCCTGACCCGTTGCCGTCAGCCGATGCCGACGAATCATGAACGAAATGGTCTGACGAGTCACCCCTCCGAGCAACCCACGCACTTCCCCCGCGGTGAACCACTCTGTACCATCCGGCATCGGTGGTAGGTCAGGACGACGATTCCTCATGTCGGCAAGGAATGTTTCGAGTCGGTCGGCAGCCATGTCGCGAGGAAAGACCCACCCACACCCCTCGATCACTGCCCGCACACGCGACAACTTGAGATCGATGTAATCCTTCTCTCGCCCGTTTGAGGTGAGAGATACATGCCAGT
>DASZJS010000178.1:0-5610 GCA_035947935.1 Gemmata sp.
CGATCTGCATAACCGGCATCCGCTATACCCTGTCTTACTGCTTCAAGGAGAAGCAGTTGAAGTGGCTCGATACAGGGGATCGATTTGGGTGTAATCCCAAACCAGAGCGGGTCAAAGGTAATATCGTCCATGAAACCGCCCCACTTCGAGATGCTCTTATCTCGAGCGCGGGGATCGGGGTCGTAGAACGGCCGCCAGTCCCAGTGCGTGGGTGGGACCTCGATGACAGCGTTGACCTTGTCGAGGATGTTCTCCCAGTAGGACCACAAACTGCCAGCCTTGGGGTAGAAGCACGACAACCCAATGATTGCGACATCGCAAGGAGGCGGTGCCGGCTCCGGTGAGTCGCTTTCCGGGGACAACAGTTGCGAGGGAGAGAAAGAAGCATGTGCAGCATCACCACACACGTTTGCGTGTAGCGCAGCGATGGTAGTGACCTCATTTCGGAGCGCCGCCACTTGGCCGATCATGAACATTCCGCGGCCAAACTGCTCATCCCCCGACACAGTGACTAACCCATTGTCGGTTCTCTGTTTCCCGTTCTCTGACTGTCTCTTGTCTCCTGACTCCTGTCTTCTGTCCTCCTGTCCGCCTCCCAGTCGATCCAGTCCTTTACTAGCAACTCGGAGTCGGCCGAGATTCATCCGTTCCAGTGCGATGCCGATTTCGAGAGGCGATTTCCCCGCATCCCGGAGTTTGCGTTTTTCTGTTTCGAAGGTCTCGGCATAGGGTGTGGGAATGCAGCGGATCGCATGTCCGGGGCCAGTTTCCAGCAAAACAGTGTCCCCGCACGAGAGCGCCTCTTTTTGAAATCGAGCTGTTATCGCACCACACTCCACAGCCTCCTTCGTGAACAGATAGGCTGTACCCAACAACGCCCCGACCTTCACGCCCTTATCGGCCAAACCAGCACTGAGCGCTGCGACCATCGATGAGGACAAGGCATCGTGGATGCCGCCCGCAAAAACGATATGGAGGTCATCCGCAGGCTTTCCGCCCAGGTGTTCTGAAATCACATCGATCATCGCTTCCCAGAGGGCGAAGCTCGCTCGTGGGCCAATATGTCCACCGCATTCCTGTCCCTCAAAAATGAATCGTCGTGCGCCTTCCTTCAAGAACCGTCGGAGCAAGCCTGGGGAAGGGACATGCAGATAGGTCGGGATGCCTAGGGACTCAAGTTCCTTGGTCTGATCTGGCCGACCGCCCGCAATAATTGCGAATGGCGGTTTGTGGATTCGGATCGCTTCGAGTTGCTCGTTGCGAATCTCGGGTGGAACAAACCCAAGAATGCCGACACCCCACGGGCGTGTGCCGAGCTTGGCCTTGGTCTGAGCGAGAAGTTGTTCTGTCTCAGTCTTGCGCAGAAGGGCGAGTGCCAGGAAAGGAAGGGCACCGCCGATTGCTACTGCATCCGCGAACGCGGCCGTGTCGCTCACACGGGTCATCGGACCCTGGAGAAGCGGATATTTTGTTCCGTGTGCCTTTGCCAGCGGGGAACTCTCGGAGAGATGTTGGAGTCGCTTTGCAGTTTCGATTTGCTTTGATGCAGCCGTGCAAAGGGATTGCACGATCCCCGCAACCGTAACGCCCGACTTTGCAAGACTCGCGGCGATCGCCATATCTTGTCCGATCAGCCAAACGCCGCGGGTCGGGTCTCCCGACACCTGCGATTGAACTGCTTGTCTCCAGGCAGCGCGTTTCTTCTCTGTGGACAGATCGCTTGTTTGAAGACGTTCTTCTTCGCGACTCAGTTCTTGTACCGAGGGGCTATCAGGTCGGGCGTAAATGCGGTACATCTCGCCTAAACGACCACCCAGAACGGCAGTCTCACTCCCATCGAGTCCTGCGATGCGTTTTCGCATCGTGTCCGACTGTGGCGACTCTCGGGCGAGGAGCACTTGCGAATCCAAAACAACGCCGCGTGCCCCTGCTGCCAGACATGCCGCGGTTGTATTGGGGCCGATACCGCCTCTTACCAAAAATGGAACTTTCAAATCATGGCGATTGGCATATTGGTGCCACTTTTGAAGTAACACAAACGAGGTATCTGCTCCGATTCGTCCACCGGCTTCGTGGCCCTTGAGAATCAGCCCATCGACACCAAGTTCGATCCCCTGAACTGCCTCGGCGATGCTGATTGCTTCAAGCAACACCTCGATTGAAGCCGCCCGCAACTTCCGAACACATTCAGCGAGTGCCGGGCAATCTCCACCAACCAGGATGATGAAGGAAGGTTTTGCCAGCCCGGACAGGAAATGATCCAACTGCAACGCGTTCGGTCGAATCAGAAGCCCAAATCGATTGCTTGTGAATCTTGAAAGTCGGTCAATCACTGAAGCTACTTGCGTGGGGTCTTGGGTGAACTCAAGATCGAGAACACCAAGAGCCCCAGTTCGATTCGCCGCAATCGCAAGCGATGGTTCGATCTCTCCCGGTGGAGTTAACACAATGACGTTGCACGGTTCCATCACTTGTCCTCGCGGCGAAGAACCTCCTTGTTCGAGACATCAGAACTCCAACCCTTCGGTACACTGGGCAACCATATAGGCGTTGGTGCAGTGCAAGGGTCTCAAAGGAAGTAGTATCGCGAGTTTGAGGTCAATTGGCAATTTGGGTAGTGTGGAGAGTTATGGGAGATTCGTCTCACCTTCGGTGAGACCAACTGGTTATCACCCAAAGCTTTCTCGCTGGCAGCTAGGCCAATCATGGGTTTTTCCCTTGCGTTTGTTTGCCACAACTCATTTGGAAATATTGTGTTAGTGCAATTGGATCTTCATTCAATCCCGCGTTCCGAAGGTACATACCGAAAATACATGGTCACCCTTAATGCAGTTTGCGTGCCTTAGAGGAAGGTTAATCGGAGAAAGGCGATTACGCCGATAATGTCGATTGTGGGAGTTGGATGGGTGCCCAATAGGTACTGGGGAGGGGTGGGACGGGGTCAATTCCTCTCCAAGTTGGAAGATCGGTAGGTCCGCAATGTGTCGCCTTTTCATTCCACTGGCACTGATGTTGATCGGAACTGGGTGCGAGCGTTTCCTCTCTCGGACCCAATCCAAGTTGTCAAACATATTGGCACCCGTGAACCCGAACGCCGGGCCAATGCAGCCCGTTCTCGTGGAATCGGGGCTTGGTTCCACCCGCGTGGCTATTCTGGATGTGGATGGGCTCATTCTGAACACTCCATTCGTTGGTCCAATGTCGGTGGGTGAGAATCCCGTTGCTGTTTTCCGTGAGAAACTCCAGGCGATCGAATGGGATCCGTGTGTCAAAGCGGTTGTTTTGCGAATCAATAGCCCCGGTGGTGGGGTCGCGGCGTGCCAGGCAATGCGGCGTGATCTGGAGAAATTCAAGCAACGAACCCATCTTCCTGTCGTAGCGTGCCTCATGGATATGGGAACCGGCGGAGCCTACTATCTCGCCTCAGCGGCCGATTCTGTGGTTGCAGGCCAAGCGACCGTGACGGGTGGAATCGGTGTCCTCCTCAATTTGTTCAATCTCAGGGATCTGATGGCGCAATTCAACATCATTCCCCAAGGTGTAAAATCCGGAGAATATGTGGATATTGGCTCATCCGCCCGATCTCTGGAGCCGGCAGAAAAAGCACTCCTTCAAGTGATGGCCGATGAGTTTCACAAGCAACTCCAGACGGACATTGCCCAATCCCGATCCCGTATCGATCTTGCAGGTGGCACGACATTCGATGGTCGCATCTTCACGGGCAATCAAGCTCTGACTCGTGGCCTCATCGACCAGATCGGGGATCTCGATGATGCGATCCACCTTGCCACGCAACTGAGTTGTCCGGGCGGTGGTGGACTGAACGGCGTCAGGCCACAGGTGATCCTCTATCGTCGAACGAACGATCCCGCTAACTCCATCTATGCGATCACGGCAAACATCCCCCTTCAAGGAGCAGGGTTGTTGCCAAGCTTGCCTGGTCTCGATCGCTCCAAGCTCCCGACCTTCCTTTCCATCTGGCAGCCCGATCTGACGATGGAGAGGCTTGGCGGAAAGTAAACTTCGTATTTCGTGCTTCGTGAAAACCAAGTTGCATGAGACGGAACTCACCAGAGTTCCGTTGGTTGCGTTTCATCTCCTGTTCTCCGCCGTGAATCCGTTTGCTTTTCGTACTCCGCTGGCCTAATCTGTCGCTCGCCTACATGAAATTGCACTTACCCTCCCGGAGTTCTCACCATGCGCCTTTTCAAGGCTCTGCTCGCTGTTGTGGCGATCGGGCTTGTCGCAAACCCGGCCAGATCAGATGTCTCTCCACACCCGATCTTTTCCGACAACATGGTTCTCCAACAAGGTGGCACCATCTCCGTTTGGGGAAAGGCTGCACCTGGAGAAAGTATTCAGATTGGACTCGAACGAAGTGCCCCGGGTGAGGCCTCTGCTCTTGGAACAAGTACAACTGCGGATAAAGACGGAAACTGGTCAGCAAAGCTCCAGAAACAAACCCCTGGCACTGGTTACAAGCTCACCATTAGTGGGAAGAACACCGTTACGTTCAAGAACGTCGCGGTCGGTGAAGTCTGGGTTTGCTCGGGTCAGTCGAACATGGAATGGTCGGTAAACGCCGGTGAAACCCCGGACAAGCTGAAGGAAGGCGCGAAGAATTCACAACTTCGACTTTTCACCGTCCAGAAGCGCGCAGCCAGTACTCCTATCACCGATCAGGATGATCTCTGGCACTTCGGCAAGTGGGCCGAGTCTGCCCCTGACACAGTCGGTGGTTTCTCGGCAGTCGCGTATCATTTCGGCCAAAAGCTCCAGAAAGAACTCGGTGTCCCAGTCGGTCTCATCCACACATCGTGGGGTGGAACACCGTGTGAAGCCTGGACGAGCCTCGAAGCACTCCAGGCCGATCCAATGCTGAAGCATTACGCAAATGCGGCTGAGGCAAGTGCCAAACAGTTCGAGTCGGCCAAAAAGACCTATGAGGAAGCCCTGGCCAAATGGAAAATCGAGGCCAGCAAAGCCAAGGCAGATGGCAAGCCCATCCCCAAAGAACCGGCCAGGCCATCACCCGGTCCCGGTACGCCAACTGTCCTTTACAATGCCATGATCTACCCACTTCTGAATTTCAAAGTGCGGGGAGCGATCTGGTATCAGGGCGAATCGAACACAACCAGGGCTTATGAATATCGCACCCTCTTTCCCGCGATGATCGAGGACTGGCGAAAACGCTTCGATTGCGACCTGCCGTTCATGCTCGTCCAACTCGCGCCATACGGGAATGGGAACGGGAATTCGGCCGGAGTGACCTATGCCGAACTGCGTGATGCTCAACTACTGGCTACCAAAAAACTACCCAAGGTGGGGATGGCCGTGATTACCGATGTAGGGGATGAGAAGGATATTCACCCCAAACCAAAGCAACCAGTGGGAGAGCGGCTGGCGCTGGCCGCACTTGGAATCGAATACGGCAAGAAGATCGAGTTCAGCGGCCCCGCATTCAAGGAAGCAAAGTTCAAGGGGGCCACTGCGACCCTGAGCTTCGATCACATCACGGGTGGACTCGTCGCGAAGGACGGCGATTTGGCGGGCTTCACAGTTCTTGGCGCAGACGATGTGTTTTATCCGGCCAAGGCGGAGATCAAGGGC
>DASZJS010000179.1:0-9851 GCA_035947935.1 Gemmata sp.
GCGGGGAGCGTGAGCGACCGGAGGATCCTCCAGGGATGGCCCCATGCCCCGCCCCGTTTTGCTCTTTAGTGGTCCGTGGGCTGATTTGCCCTTGGAGGCACTTGCCGCCAAGGCCGCAAGTTGGGGATATGCCGGGTTCGAGTTATGCTGCTGGGGCGACCATCTGGAGGTCCAGCGTGGTCTCAGCGACGATAACTATGGCCCGGCCCGGCTCGATCTGCTTGCCCGGTACGATCTGCAAGTACCGGTAATTGCCAACCACAAGGTCGGGCAGGCAGTATGCGATCCGATAGACCGTCGTCACCAATCGCTGGTTCCGGATTATGTCTGGGGCGATGGTGCTCCGGCTGGGGTCCAGCAGCGGGCAGCCGAAGAGATGACTGCCACATTCCGCCTTGCCGAACGGCTGGGGACGAGCGTGGTGAGTGGATTCACCGGCTCGCCCATCTGGGGTTATGTTGCGGGCTACCCGGCACCGAAGCCGGATGTGATCTCGGACGCGCTGAAGCAGTTCGCCAAGCAATGGCACCCAATTCTCGATGTCGCCCGGGATTCTGGAGTGCGGTTCGGCTGCGAAGTACACCCCGGCCAACTGGCGTTCGATCTCTACTCGGCGGAACTGGTTCTGGATGCTCTCGATGGACGGGAGGAATTCGGGTTCACGTTCGATCCTAGCCACTTGCACTGGCAAGGAGTGGACCCGGTCGAATTCTTGCGGCGATTCCCCGACCGAATCTATCACGTTCACGTCAAGGATGCGCAACTCACGCTGAATGGTCGGGCGGGTGTTCTGGCCGGTTACTGGCCCAGCGGCGATCCGCGCGCGGGCTGGCAGTCCCGCTCTCCGGGTCACGGTGGGATCGACTGGCCGGCAATTATTCGGGCTTTGAACGCAATTGGATACGATGGCCCATTATCGGTGGACTGGCACGATCCCGGGATGGACCGCGAACATGGTGCGGGCGATGCTTGCCGGTTCGTGAAAGCGATCGATCTGGAACCGCCAGTTCGGGGGCCGAAGGCATTCCGCGGATAGTCAGAGATCGCTGCGATCAAAGTCTGCCTGCTGAAAGAATAACGCCGGGCGGTCGCATTTGCGACCGCCCGGCATTGCAAAACACCGATTGACCTCACTCACGACGCATCCGAAGACGGGCGAGCAGGCCCATCCGTCGCGACGTGTTCGTGCTGGTCATCATCTCGGTCGGTGTCATTGTTCCTCCGGCAGCAACAACTGGAGCACCGGTGATGGCCGGCGTCGCGCTTGAGGTGCTACCCGTTGACGGGGGGGCTACTGCCGGCATCGGCGCTGGGACTGTGGTGGCCGGTACGGTCGTCGCGCCAGTGCTGTAAGCAGCGCTGGTGGTCAACATCGGATTGGTGTTCCGTGCCCGGAGTCGGGCGAACAGACCCATCCGCCGGGACGGCGTGGTCAGCGAATTCACCACCATGGGGGCGGGAACAGTGCTGCCTACCACAGGAGCGGGCGCGCCGACAACCGTGGGGGTGGTTGTTACGGGCGGATCCGCTGTAGCTGTGGCTGTGAACAGAAACCCGACTGCTGCTGCGTACAAAAACCGATTCATGTTGCTTCCTCCTGAAACACGCTGACCCCTGGCCGTCCATTCAGCCCGGTTGGTCAGGCGGGTGTAGTGTAGCAATTGTGCTGACGGGGGGAAATAGTCTGGTAGGAATCGGCACGATCCTTGCGTGGTGTGCTAACACCACGGTGAATACACCGTCGCGATATCGCGTTTGGCGATGAAGAGTGAATTGCTGTTCTCACAACCCGGCAGATCGCCGCGTCAATATACTCGGGAGAGTTCTCATGTCCACCGCCGTTCCCGTTACACCAAGCAGTCCATCAATACCCCCAGAGGAATTGGCTCCCCCAGGGGCCACAGCCGAGCGTGCCATCGAGCGGGAGAAGGAAAAGGAAATCCGGGTCTACGGTCACAGCAGCATGTTTTATTGGTGGCCCGTCTGGGTCGTTGGCTTCTTGATGGCCGCACTGACCTACGCGGATGGGCATGTATTTGCCGTTGTTCCTCAAGGCACACAAATGGAAACCGACCAGATCATGCCCGGCGACCAGCGTCCTCGAGAAGTTCTGGTTGTCCCGCCCGGACAGACCGTTCCACCACTGCCCGGTGCAAAAGAGGGTGAATTGTCTCCCCGCCTGCGCATGGCTGCAAACAATAACTACGGCGTGGTTTTTGTCGGGGTTCTTCTGCTGGTGATCGTAGTGAGCAACTATATCTTCCGTGGACTGGTCTCCATCATCGTCGTGGCCGGGATGGCCGTGATCGTTCTCCTATTCGCCTTGCTGAAGTGGTGGGATCCAATCCTCGCTTGGCTTGGCGGGCTGGATATCCGCATGAATGCTGAGGGTTATCTGGCCATCGCCATTCCCCTGTTCTGCATCTGGGTGTTCACAACCTTTATTTACGATCACTATACCTACATCATCGTTACGCAGGGACAGGTGCGCATTCGTGAGTCGATCGGTGATGGAGAGATTGCGGTCGATAGTTCTGGGCTATTGCTGAACAAGAGGCGTAACGACCTGTTCCGGCACTGGCTCATTGGTCTTGGAGCTGGCGATTTACACCTTAAAACGGGTGGACCGGCCAATATTGATTTCGAGTTACCCAATGTGTTGTTCATTGGAACAAAATTGGGTCGAATTCAGGATCTGCTTCGCGAAAAGGAAGTCGAGACGACACCAGCCAGGTGAGTTGAGTGTGGAACTTTTCCGAGCGATCCACTTCCGTTTTTGATCAATCAAGGATCAAGGGGCAAGACTTTGCTGTCTTGCCCCTTGACCCTGATTACTTGCCGACCCTTTGGTAGAATGCTCCTTACACACCACAAAACTACCCTCATTGCCACTCGTCCTCACGCTACTGACTCGCAATAACCATGCTGAGGAAGGGAGATCGGCGATAATCGCTGTTAAGAGGAATCATTTTAGCGATTCCTATCAGTGACGGATGATGGGTGCGGAGAACAGCGGATGGCCATGATCGCCTGTCCTGGATGTGGGCTGCCGCGCGCGGAAGAACAAACCGGCACCCTGCCGTGCCCCGTGTGCGATGTCGCGCCCGTACCCGTGGTGGAACGCAAACTCGTTGCTAGACCCTCCGCCCCCGATCTAACAGGCGATTTACCCGCTGATGCGAGCGAATTGAGTAAGAACGTTCCAGCAAGACGACCACCAGCCTCGTCTATCCGTTGGATCGGATTCGTTGCATTTCTCATGGGCGCAGCGGTTGGGGTCGGAGGGGTTCTGGGGTGGCAGTCTGCGTTTCCGATCGATGCAAGCCCCCACGATTCTCCTCTTGAACCTGCGGCGAACGATCCCACCCCTTCAACCGCACTCCCACCGATCACGTTGGTTGAAGTCGCTCCAATGCCACACCTGTCGCGGTTACCCGATTCCGTTCCGGCGTTCGTTCCCGAACCAGTCCACGAACCGAAGAGATCGCAGCTAGTTCTGCCACCTGCCCGGGCTATTGTGATCGATCTGAACCAACCGGACGCCACATACACGCTACCATTCCCGATGAAAAAGGGGGAACACGTTATCCTCCGAGGGAAGGTGAAAGCTCTTCGGGCAAGTGGATTGGATGGGGGAGCTATCCTCGATGCCTCTGAGTTGGATGCTGGGAGTGTCTTCATTGGTGGAAAGGTGGATGGCCAGTCCAATCTGAAATTGAACTCCCCGAACGGTGCGGTCACAATTGCCGCTCGTATCACGGGTAAGTCGCGGGTCGAGATCAACGCCATTGGCGGTGATGTGAGGTTCTCGCTCCCGCCAACTCCCGATCTCCCCGGACCGCAGATTGATGGTGGGTCATCTGTGACACTCACCGCGCGCAGGATCGATCTCCGTGGGGATGTGGACGGTGTGCAAACTCGAGTTGGTGCGATCATCCCCCCGGGGGGCTTTCTCAAGGTCGCGGCAGTGCGTGGAGCGGCAACTGTGGAATACTCGGTCGGACCAGGAGCCGGGAACGCTCCGGAGGTGACCGTCGGCACAATTGCCCCAACGGCAACATTTAAGAGGCGGAATTGATTGAGCCCGATCCACTTCACTCATTTTCCCTCTGCCTTTGCTTTCTCTTCGGCCGAACTGCCCCGCAGGTAGAGCGGTTCGAGAGCGAATATCTGTTCTCGCGTGAATGCGGGTAAAGTCTGCCCAACTGCAAGCACACTCTCAATGCGCGGTTCGCGGTCTGGCTCCGGCACACAGGGGCAATCCGGCGGAATACGATCCGCATAGACCCTCACTCCGGGACCGGTCATCCAGGTGCCAGAAGCTGCACCGCTCAACGATTCATCGACCCGCTCGATTCGTAATTCGTCTGCGGGCGACCACCTTCCGCCGGTTGGCCGCGTGAACCGCTGGAGGTATATCTGGTTCTGAAGTGCATCGGCAATCACCCACAGACGATCCGCTTCGGCGGGAGCCTGCATCGCGATCGCCGCGAATGTGTCTACCGCGATGAGTTTGCATCCGGCGGCATAAGCCAACGCCTTCGCGGACATCAAACCAACCCGAAGCCCGGTGTAACTTCCTGGCCCGCGTCCAACCATCACACCCATTAACTCCGTGGGTTTTATCGATTCCGCTTTCAGGATTAGCTCTACAGTCGAAGCCAGATCGCGAGCATGTCGGCGAGTATCATCTAACGCCACAGCACGGACCACGGACCCACCGCGGGCCAGACCCACTCGCCCCACACGCCCGGAAGTTTCCAGAATCAACCATGCCTCGGACATGCGGCCTCGCGATGTAAGGGTGCTTTCCACAGAACGATCCAATCCCCAGAATGAACGGGATTCTAGCATTCTCCCAACTGGATGGCGAAGCCCACGAGCATTCCATGAGCGATACGGCGACCATGCATATTGATGGGGCATCTCGGGGAAATCCTGGACCAGCGGCCTACGCCGTAGTCCTCGCTCGCCCGGGCAAGCCCGTTGTCGAAGAGGCCGACACCATCGGCAACGCCACCAACAACGTCGCGGAATACACCGCTCTCGTTGAAGGTTTGCAACTCGCCACTGAACTTGGGGTGAAGCGGCTGTCGGTTTTCAGCGACAGCGAATTGATGGTGAAACAGATGCGTGGCGAATACCGCGTGAAGAATCCGGAACTCCTCGAACTGTACCAGGAAGCCAAGCAACTGACGGCCAAATTCGAGAAACTGACCCTCACTCACGTTCGCCGAGAACAAAACGCCCGGGCCGATGCCATCGGTAACGATGCCCTCGACGGCAAACCACGCAAACGGGGAAGCGATCCACTGGCCTTCGAGGAAAGTGAGGAACGCCCAAGGGCGACGGAACATCGTCCGTCTCCAACACACCAACAGAACGCCCAGCCGCCCTCCGATGTCCGGGTTCGTGAAGATGCCCTGATGATCCTTCGCTCGGCAGCGGAGGCATGGGCCAGCCGCGGAGTTGGTGCCGTTCCCGTTGCGGCTGTCTGGGAACAACTCTGGTCGGTGCTGGAAGAGGGTGGCGTGCTAAAGAAACCCAAGAAACGATGAATTCAGTGTTCAGTGTTCAGTGTTCAGTTAAGACCTTGAAGCCACAACTACGGTGTCTGAGTTCTTTAACCGAACACTGAACACGAACACTGGCGATGCCTGAACATCAACTCATACGACCCCAGAGGCAATATGCCCGATATTCTGTTCTTCAATGCGATTACCGATCTGGATGCAGGGCGAGTGGGCGGGAAGGGGTTGAGCCTCGGAAAGACTGCCTCCGCCGGGCTTCCCGTTCCACCCGGCTTCGTCATCACCACCGACGCCTACCGTCGACTCATCGAACGCGGCGTTCGTTCCGACTCGGACTTCACGCGAGCCCTGATTGATGCTTACCAAAATCTCGGCGGCGGGCCGGTCGCGGTGCGGTCGAGCGCGACGGCGGAGGATGCCGCGGATACCAGCTTTGCCGGCCAGCAGGACACCATTCTCGGAGTTGAGGGTGCGGATGCGGTGATCGCGGCCGTCGAGCGATGCTGGCGGTCGCTGTTCACCGAGCGGGCCGTGGCATATCGCGCCAAGCAAGGCGTGGATGCAGCCAGATTGGCGATGGCCGTTGTCGTGCAACAACTCGTTCACGCGGAAGCCGCAGGTGTGTTGTTCACGCGCGATCCCCTCGATCCGGACGGCAAGCGGATGCTCGCGGAAGCCTCCTGGGGGCTTGGCGAAGCGGTTGTCTCGGGTCGCGTTCAACCCGATCGTTTTCGACTCGACCGCGAAACCGGTAGCGTTCAGGAGAAACACCTCGGACTCAAGTCTATTCGCATCACGAAGAGCGGTGAAGAACACGTTCCGGCCGCCGAGCAACAACAGTTCTGCATGAGTGATGCGGCACTCGTGCAGCTCGTGGAACTGGGGCGGAAAGTTGAGGATTTCTATGGCGATCCGCGCGATGTGGAATGGGCTTACGCCGACGGTCGCTGTTTTCTCCTACAAGCCCGACCCATTACTGTTGCGGGTGTGGTGGAGCGCGAGCGTGTGCGACAGACCGTTATGACGGACTTGAAGGCAATGGCCGATCCGCGTGGAACGGTCTGGGTGCGATACAACCTCAGCGAGGTGCTTCCGGAGCCGACGCCGATGACGTGGGCGGTGGTGCAGCGATTGCTCGCGGCCGATGGTGGATTCGGAGCGATGAACCGCGATCTGGGGGCAGCTCCCGATCCCGCACTCGGATCGCTCTCGGCCTTCGACCTCATCGCCGGGCGACCGATGGCCAATCTGTCTCGTCTTCCGCGGATGCAGTTTGCCCGCCCGCCTTTCGATTATCCCTTCGCGTCGTATAAAGCCGACTCCCGCAAGGCGCTCGACCCAAGACCCGCCTTGAATCCGCTTGCCGGTGCTGGTTGTTTTCTCGGAGTGCTGAGCCTGCCGGGCACGATCCTGAAGTTGAACCGGTTGATGAGTACAACCCGCAAGCAAGCGGAGACGTTTGCCGAACGGTTCACGAAGGACATCGCACCGACATTTGTTGCCAGTGCGAAAGCGGCGATTGCACAAGACTGGTCGAAACTCGATCCGCCTGGGTTGGTCCGCGCGTTCGAGTTGTGGGTGAGCAAAACGCTGGTCGAATTTGCACGGGAGAGTCTGAAGCCGACTGTTTTCGCGGATCTTGCCTGGAGTACTTTGTTTGAAACGCTCAAACCGAAACTTGGGGAGGAACGGGCACGAGTGGCGGTCGGGGAACTCAGTCTCGGTTCACATCCTCCGCCGGATGCCGACCTTGCCAAAGGGGTTCGCAATCTTGCAGCCGGTATCATCGACCGAAGTGTGTTCCTCGATCAGTTCGGACACCGCGGTACTAATGAGATGGAACTGGCACAGCCGCGCTGGGTCGAGGCACCCGAGGAGTTGAATCGACTCATCAGCGGAAAGCGGCCTGAAGGAGCGGGATCGGTCGGCAAGGATTCGGACTGGGAATCGATCGCCAATGAAGCGAAGCTCGGCGGCCCGTTCCGCGACCAGTTCAAGGTGCAGGTGGAGCGGTTGCGAACATACCTTGGCCTCCGCGAAGCCGGGAAGCATTATCTCCTCCTGGGATATGCCGTGATCCGTCAGGCACTCGTCGAATTGGATCGCCGCATGGGGTTGAATGGCGGCATCTTTTTCTTGACGACCACTGATCTGCTTGACCTGCTCGCAGGGAAAGAGATGAGCGTCAACATCGCGGATGCCCGCAAGCGGCGACAGACGGAACTCTCGCTTGAAGTGCCATCGGTTTTGTTCTCGGATGATCTGGAGGCCATTGGGAGGCCGCTCCCCGAACCTGTTGGTGGTTCCAAGATGGAGGGTGTGCCGCTTTCCGCTGGAGTGTGTGAGGGACCAGCACTGGTGCTAACTGAACCAACCGCTGCGCCGCCGGGGGAGGGTGGTTACATCCTCGTCTGCCCTTCGACTGACCCGGCGTGGGTGCCGCTGTTCGTTCGGGCAAAGGGCTTGGTGATGGAAACGGGCGGTGTGTTGTCGCACGGGGCAATCGTGGCGCGGGAATTCGGTCTCCCGGCTGTCGCTGGCTTACCGGGCATCACGCAACAATTGAAGACCGGTCAAATGGTGCGAGTGGATGGTGGACGGGGGACGGTGATAATAGTGGAGAGTGGCTGATTGTTGGTTGGGGATTGTTGATTGGAAGACTACCAACCCAAAAGCGATCCGTGTGACTTGCAATCCGCTCACTCCAGCCCAGGGTGGCGTATTTACTTTTCTGCCCACGCGTGGGCGGGCTTGGAGTGGTTCGGGCGTGTTGAGCTGAGGATGTCACTGCTGTCACTAATCTGATAGATTTCAGATGAATTATTGAGGGATGCACAAGGCAATTTCATCCCAATCACAAATTCAAACACCAGTCGACGTCACAATTCGTCATGTGTCAGTCCTCACCGAACACGGCATTTGCGCCATATCATTTGTACGTTACGAAATTCTTTCAAGTTTCATGTGTACTACAAACCCAGCGGTTGCCCCAGGGTCGTCTGAACCATTGCGCCAACATGTGGGTGCAACAGCTTGACATTTTCGGCGGCTCACGCGCCCTTGCTCACCAGGAAATCCACGGCAGCCTGATTGTTCAACCTCCGGAAATAGTCGATCAACCGTTCCCCCTCGCCGGACTTCGCGTTGATGTCTGCGCCGACGGAAATCAGGTAATCCGCCAGGTCGAACCACTTTTGATGGAGTGCGTGCTGAAGAGGAGGGCGGAGCGCTGCCGCCAACCAAGCCGGCTGGTCGGGAGAGTATTCGATCATGTGATTGGGATCGGCCCCCGCTTCGATGAGAAGCTTGGCGATTTCCATGTAGTTCTTGCAATACATCTCCGTCAGGCAAGAATTCTGGCCCTGATCGACGATTTCGGGCTTGCAGCCGGCATTGAGCAGAAGCCTGACCATTTCGGTGTTTCCTTTACTGCACTCGAAACTCAATACCGACCGATCGTGCGGCGTTGCGCCTCTCCGAAGGTAGTCCGCCGCAACTGCTAGGTCCTTCACCATTGAAAGCGGATATCCGGCAATCGGGCTGCCGTGTGGGAACGCTTGATCTCGTTGAATCACCACATCCCGGCAGTAATAGTGGCTGGCATCTTTCCAGAGATAGTCTTGACTTGCCAGGATCTCGAACGTCTGAGGGTCGGCTTCGGGTAAGCGTCCCCCTTGATAAAAGACACTTTTTTTGTCTCTCCCCCAATGGGGCGGAATCACCTCGAAGGACTGCGCATCGGCGTCCTTGAGCCGCGAGTTCTGATAGTAGACGCTCTGCCGATCGCGTCCGTAGCCGCACTCAAGGACCTGAAAAGACACCGGGTCGGCTTTGCCGACCACGCACGGCTTGTCGATGGTGTTAACGTGATAGAACACCTTCTTGGCATCCGCGGCATATCCCTGGGAGGCGCAGTGCGTGTGCGTGTGATCGCCGAAAGCGTTGCGATATTCAAAGAGGCACACCCCATCGTCCAAGACGCGAAACGATTCCACGTCCGCCTCCTTGATGATTCCGCCAGGGTAATAGCAATGGTTCTTGTCCTTGGCGTACAGCGGATTCAACGCCTGGAAGGAATTCACATCGGCCTTGGTGACTCGCCCGCCGTAACAGTAGATATGCTTGCGGTCCTTGGCCCAGGTGTCGTTGAGTTTCTGAAAGGACGAGACTTCGGCGCCCCGGATCTCGCCTGAATTGTAATACACGGCCTGTCTGTCAGAAATCCAGTAGCCGTTTTTCATGGCGAGTGCGAAGAAGAGTTAGCGACCGTGCCGGCGAACGAAGAGACCGGCGATTCTGAAAGTGAAGTCTACCAGTCCG
>DASZJS010000180.1:0-5712 GCA_035947935.1 Gemmata sp.
CCCCAGGTTTCATTCCAGATATTCTTGTCCTTGTGGTAGCCGAGTGCGGGCTCATGTGGCATGAAGTTGGGCTTTTCGTAGACACCCGCGGTTTTCATCCCCAGCGGATCGAAGATTTCTCTTTTCAGGAAAGTGCCAAACGACTCCTTCGATACCCGCTCGACGATCAGGGCGAGGAGCATGAAGTTGGTGTTCGTGTATCTCCAGTCTGAGCCTGTGGGAAAATATAACGGGGCTTTCTTTCGCTCCAGGGCGAATAAGCCCACGTAGTCCTCGTTCGTTACAAACTTCGGATGCTTGCCTTTGACGTTCTCGAAGTCCATGTATTCGTGCAAGCCGGAGGTTTGCCGTGCCAGATGCAGAATGCGAATGGGGTTCTTCTTGTCGTACTCGGGCAATTCCGGGAGATGCTTGCGGATATCGTCTTCCAGTGCCAGTTTGCCTTGCTCGTAGAGGAGCAGGATGGCCGTTCCCGTGAACTGCTTGGAACACGATGCCAACTCGAAAGTGGTCTGCGGTGTGATGGGTTTTTTGTCCTTGAGGTGAGCCAGACCGTAACACTTCCGAAAAACCTCCTTACCGTGTTCGAGAACGAGTATGGCTGCCCCTGGAGTGTCGGCCTTGATGCCGGCATCTGCGACGATCGAGTCCACCCGCGTAGTGAAGTCATGGCCTCGGATGTGCGACATGCTCAGGTCGCCCTTGTCGCGGCCGCGGTTCTCGTTGACGACTGTGAAGGTGCCTTTGAACCGCTTCCCATCGGGAGAGAGGGTCAACTTGGCAGTGCCTTTCACCTGATCGCCTCGCCACGGTTCCTCGAACGCAAATTCCAAGATGCCTGTCGCCGGATCAAAGGTTCCCGATTTGATGAGACCGATCTGATCTTTGGCATGTACGTAGGAACCAGCGACAGCGTGAAGTTTCGTGTCTTTCACCGGAGTAGTTCGGATGGTGACATAACCCCAATCTGAATCCCACAGCCCAGCGATGTTTGCCGGTTCCGCTCGACAGTACCCGCCGTTGAGTTTCTTGAAAGTGCCCTTTGGGAGCTTAATAAGGCTGTGTTGCAAGGAGTTGTGATCTGCAGCAGAACTCGGGGAGGTGTATGCAGAGAACAGGAAGATAGCAACCAGTAACCTGTGCGAACGATAGCTGGTCATATGGCACCTTGAAATGAATTGGAAGCACATCCTACTATGCCAGTGTTCGCGAAAAAAGCTGGATAAGTGATCCGAGTGGTCTTCAGTTCCTCGGTGGGAGCAAGGCCTTCATCTGCTTCACCACAGCGACGTAAGCCGGGGTCATCGACGAGATTCTTGGGTTCAGCGGGATATTTCTCGTGGTCGCAGAGTTGGTTGCCCTTCTTACCGCTGTCCCACTCGGTGGTGAGGATGTAATCTTGCTTCCAGGGATTTCTGCCGTAGACTGCAATTATCTGCCACTCCTTGGAATTTCATGCCATGTGTGAATTCTGCCCTCCTTATGGCGGTTACTGCTGTGTCTGCGAAAGCCAAATACCACCCAAACAGGAGCCAAAGAAGGAACCCATTCGTAACGCCACCCTGGAGGAGTTCCCCGCTTCCAGACCTGCGGTAGGGGGCAGTGGACGGTTGGGACCAGACCCATCCAAAAAAACACCATGAAATAGCGTCGGCTCCGTCCGCATGTCATTGGCCAGCTTCTTGGCCTCCATGAGTCAGACAAGGCATCTTCATTGATAAATGCTCTGGGTTCAGCTCTTCAGTTTTTCGGTGGGAGCAAGGCCTGCATCTGCTTCACCACAGCGACGTAAGCCGGGTCATCGACAAGATTCTTGAGTTCATCAGGATCTTTCTCGTAGTCGTAGAGTTGGCTGCCCTTCTTGCCGCTGTCCCACTCGGTGTAGCGATAGCGTTCTGTCCTTACTGAATAGCCCATAAACCATGGGTTTTTGCCCATCGGTTGTCCCGTGGTAGTCGGGGTGCCGCGGCTCACTTGCGTTAGCGCTGGCTTGTCCCACTTTGCACTGGGATTATCCAACAGCGGTTTTAGACTATTTCCCTCCACGGCCGGCACCTTGGGATCGCTACCGTTCGGGAGAGATAGCCCCGCGAGTTCCGATAAGGTCACGTGGAGATCGACCAGTTCGACCGTTCTGCCACATGCTTTGCCGTTCCCCTTCGCGCGGGGGTCGTAAATCACCAACGGTACTCGCGTCGAGTTCTCGAAAAGGCTCATCTTCTGCCACAGTCCATGTTCGCCGAGGTGATACCCGTGGTCGCTGATGAACACGACAATAGTTTTGTCAGCGAGTTTCAATTTCTCCAGTGCATCTAACACTTTGCCGACCTGGGCATCCATGAACGACGTTGAGGCGTAGTATGCCTGGATCGCCTGGCGTCGCTGGGCATCGGTCATGGTGTCTTGTTCTTTTCTGGCACTCTCAAAAGCGGGAGCAGGGCCGCTTTCACGGTGCTTCTCAGGCACATGGGGAAGTTCGAGCTTGTCCACCGGGTACATCTCGAAGTATTTCTTCGGGGCGACGTAGGGCGTGTGAGGTCGGAAGAACCCACACGCAAGAAAGAAGGCCTTATCCTTGTTCGCTTCCAGAAGTTTGATTGTATCGTCGGCGATTTTTCCATCCGTCTGCTCGGCATCCGTACCATCTGCAGCAAGCCAGCTCAAAGTAGCGCCGAATCGGTTCGATCCCTTCAGTTCTGGCGTGAGGGTGAAAATCAGATCTTCATCGTCCTTGTCGCGACCCTTCGGATTGCCGACCTTCTCCCATGATGCAGGATCGTCCAGACCATTAGTTCCAATTTGGCCTGGAACGCCATAGTGGTACAGCTTGCCGACTCTCGCGACATAGTAGCCTGCCTTGTGAAAGGTCTGCGGAAGTGTTTGCACGTTCGGGATGTTTTTGCGGAACTGTGTGGTGTTCTCGTACACCTTGGTCGTGTCCGGCCGAAGGCCCGTCAGAAAGCTGGAGCGGGAGGGATTGCAGAGAGGGAACTGACAATAAGCCCGATTGAACAGCACACCCTTCGCGGCGAGCTTGTCGATGTTGGGCGACTTGCCCACTGGGCTGCCGTAACAGCCAAGAGTGTTATTCGTCAGGTCATCGGAAACGATGAACAACACGTTCATCCTATCTGTGTCAGCAGCCTGCAGGTTTGAGTTTGCGTAAAGCAGACCACAGACCACGACACCGATTCGAGAGAGGGACATGAGGCACCTTGCGGTCTGTGATTATTTATCTGTTGCGAGCTTGATCTGTTTGGCTTCACTGATTTCGATTCGAGGAACGTCATCCACAACCTTGACTTCGCCTGTCGCCTGAATGAGCTTGTCCTTGAAATGAGCCGCCGGGTCGGCAATCCCGTTCTTCTTCAAGTCCGCAGCGCCGTCCTTATTGATGACGACTGCGAAGTTCCTCTCGTCTTTGAAATCCGCCTCGCTGTCGAGGTAGATTTCGCCGCGTTTCTCCAATCGATCCTTCGCCGCGTTCACAGTCATCTCGACAGTAATTGTTTTGCCGATGGCCTTGCGGGCCTCCACGGGAGTCAGCGGCTTGTCTGCGTTGGCGTAGACAAGTACGAAGACGAAATACAGCGATGCTCGGATCATAATGCACCATCGCGGGTGTTAGCGAGTCTTGAAGAGAGAGCGATACAAGAAATGCAGCACGGTTATTGTGAACGCCAGAGTGGGCGCGTCAATAAGCGATCAGGAGATTCCGAGTCGTTTGATTACGCTCGCGGTTGCCATAACCGCCGCCTATGAAACGCTCACCAGAATGGCGTCGGGGGCTAGACTGGGAGTGTTGTCCTCTTCGCTTGAGGAAAATCGCAAAGATACTACACACGAAAGAGGACTTGCGGCGGATTTATTGCCCGAATGGGTCAAAAGGTGTTGGGAAGCCCGCAGGTGATTTGATGGGACCAAGATTTGTCCAATAAAAAATCGCAAGTGCCATCAGATGCAGCACTTGCGACAGTCGGGCTGACAGGATTCGAACCTGCGACCTCTTGGTCCCGAACCAAGCGCTCTACCAAGCTGAGCTACAGCCCGTTCCAGAAACATTGGCATCAATGTAGTCTGCGAGACAGAATTGTCAACGCCGACCACCTGCCTGTTGCCGTCCGGTCTCCAACCGCTCATACTGATAGAGATCGCTCTGTCGGTTCGCGCCTGTTTCCTTCTCCCACTCCGTTGCGCGTTACGCGACCAACCATCCTCGACCTACGGCACCCACTCCCGTGATGCTGTTCGCTGTCTTTAGTCCCGCTCTCGCCGCCGGCGCTGCTGCTGCTGCGATCGGACTCCCACTGCTGATCCATCTGTTGTTTCGCAAGCGATACCAGATCGTTCCCTGGGCCGCTATCCGCTTCCTTCTCGTTGCCGAACGACGGCATCGCCGTCGGATCGACCAGTGGCTCTTGCTTGCACTCCGGATCCTTGCGTTGCTCCTGCCTCTCGTAGCCATGGTCTCCACCATGCGCTGGGTCGAACCTCTCTGGCAGGCAATCAAACCCGGAGCCACCGAAACCATCGCCAACATCCCACGCACACACCACGTCCTGGTTCTCGATGCATCTCTCAGCATGACCGCACGTACTGAAGGTGGCCAAACCCGATTCGACAAGGCGGTGGCTGAGGCCGAAAAACTTATACGATCTGGCGGTCCTGGAGATGGATACACACTTCTCGTTCTCGCGGGTGGCAGTGAGTCGGTTGTTCCCGGGCCATCGAATGACCCGGACAAGGTTGTGGCTGAACTCAAAAAAGTCAAACCGACACACGCCGCCACTGATACTGCAACCGCACTGCCTGCCATCGCCGATATTCTTGCTCGCTCGCCCCGTGCATACCCCCGCCGCCAAGTCACATTTCTGACGGATGCTCAACGCTCGGCCTGGACCAACGCTCTCCCAAAAACCGATGCTCAGCCTCCTGAAGTTTGGCAACGGATCTTCAGTCGCGCCGAAGTCACGCTTGTCGATGTTGCTCAAGTTGACGTCGGGAATCTTGCGATAACCGATATCGCTCTCGTCGATCCAATTCCGCTTGTGGATTCTCACACTGTGGTCGCTGCATCCGTTGCCAACCACGGAAGTTCCGAGTCGCGCAATGTTCGGGTGCAACTGCTCATGGGTCGTCCCTCATCGGGATCGGAAGCCCTCGTTCCCATCCAACAGACTGTCATCGATGTAATCCAACCCGGCGGACGTGCATCTATCGCGTTCAGGCTCGAAGACCAAGTACGGTTCCGAGAGAAAGGAATACACGTCCTCCAGGTAAAGTTGATGGAGTCAGACGATCTGCCGGCCGATGATGTGCGATCAATTGCGGTGCTGGTGCGCGATGGAATCTACACAATCCTGGTGGATGGAAGCGCCGACCCTGATCCCTTTCGCCGCTCCGCTGGATACCTTGCCCGTGCACTATTCCCCCCAATGACCCTGCCATCCGATGCACCCGCCCGTCCACGGACCATGACTCCAGCTGAATTTGCAGACCCAGCTGGTGGGGATATTACGGGCGAGGACTGCGTTTATCTCTGCGATCTCCCTCACCCAACACTCAATCTCGCCGCCAAGCTTGAGTCTCTCCTAAAACGGGGTGGTGGCGTTATCGTTGGGCTTGGGCCAAACGCTGCGGCGAATATCGCACTTTACAACAGAGTATTTTACAACGATGGGAACGGCATTCTGCCCGGTCCGATCGGCGATC
>DASZJS010000181.1:0-4250 GCA_035947935.1 Gemmata sp.
GGATGGCCTGGCAGATAGTAATGTCCCAATTCATGCGAAACAGTGAACCGGATGAATCCTTCATTGGCAATGTGGCGCGCATACAGGATGCCGAAGACATTGCCGACCCGCATGAGGAACCCCGAAACACCCGGCTCGTCGGAATCCTTCGGCTCGATGAGGATGTCGGCCTTCCTGGCGATGGCGAAGGGGCAAATTGGCAATGCCGAAAAGCCGTGTTGATTGACAACGTTCTCGGCTTCACGTTCTGCCGCCAACAGGTCGAGGGTGTCGCTCACGGGCATCACGTCCCTTCACGTCGTACCTTGTTCTTTTCGGCAAGCATCCTTGCGATCTTGGCAAGGCTCTCCTGGTCATCTGAAGACATTTCCTCGAAGTCGCGGAACAGTTGTTCGGCGACCGGACCGGCGCTCTTCGGGTCCGTTACGCGCCCAAGCAGGTAATCAACAGTCACAGAAAGTGCGTCTGCGAGTCGCTTGAGGTTGTCAAATGACGGAGCCCGCCTGCCGGATTCAAAATGAGAAATGGCCGAGGGTTGAAAATCGGCTTTTTGGGCGAGTTCAGCCTGACTTAGCCCTCTGTGTTCTCGGGTTTTGCGCAATAGTTCGGGAAAACTATCCGGCATGTGCTTGATTTCCTCGTGACGATTTCGTAGAGTAATAAGTGACGTATTCGCACAGGCTGGCTGCCTGTTTTTTCTTGGGCCTGCCCTAGACGATTACGTCACATTCTACTTGACCAAGCCCTTTTTGCAAGGAGTTTTTCTGATGGAAACGACACAGAACCAGTCCGGCGGACTCGCCGGGGCCATTCCGCCGGTGGTGGCGGGTGGCCATCATCATCACCACGAGCATGAGATCACCATCAAGCTGCTTCCGGCTGGCCCTGAGGCGAAGTTCCACCTGCCCGGAAACGCCACGCTCCTGGAGGTTCTGGAGGAGGGTGCAAAACACTTGCACCTCCACCTTCTGCCCCCGGCTCCGGCGAAACCTCTGGACCAACTCCACGACATCATCAAACACGGTCACGAAGGCCCACCGATTGCCGATCTCGATCAGTCTCTTGGCGACTATCTGAAGGAACCAGGGACAACACTACATTTCGGGATCGAGCTGGTCCTGGCCTTTAGGGTCAACACACGCTGGGCCGTGGCGACCTCACCCGACATGACTCCCCGGCAGATCCTCGCATTGCCCGCGATCAACCTCGATTACCAGCAATATACACTTTACCTTCCTGGAAGCAGCACGCCACTTCCGCTCGACACTCCTATTCATCTCAAGCGAGGCGAGGTCCTGGAGGCGCAGCGTGACGGCAAATACGGATCGGAGGCTGGGCATGTACCCGCAAGCCGCTAAAGACGAAGTCGCGGCGATGATCCGTCGCGGCGAGGCCGTGGAGCTGGTCGATGTAGATAAGCAATGCTACCTCCTTGCCCGAGGTCTGGAGGTAACGGCAGCGTCATGGGACCGAACACGTTTCGATATCCTCGTCGCCATCCCTGCCGCCTACGACGCCTGCTCCCTGGACGGTTTTTACCTCTCTCTCCCGTACAAGTTCAAGGGTGGTGGGCATCCCCGAGTGAGCGGTGCCATCATCAGCTTCGACGGTCGGCAATGGCAACTCGTCTCATGGCATTACCCGGATGGCAAGCCCTGGACTCGGGGCCAGGACGATCTCGCAAGCCATCTGATGCATTGCAAGGGCTTTTTCCTTCACCGGGGGGCAGTCAATGATTTCCGTTGATCTTCGTATGACCGAGGCCGATTCCCTCCGACTTCGCGACATATTCAAACCTTCGTTTCGTTCCGGCCGTTGTCCGGAAACGGGAGCAATTGGCCTGCTCGGTGATTGCCGGGTGGCCAACAGGCATGAATTCATGCTCGTGAAGCTGTTCGTGCCTGCGCCCGGCGATTTCAAGGTCGCCGCTCGCGATCAACTCACCTTCGATGCCTCGTATATCCGGCGCGCGCATCTTGAAATGCGGTCGCAGCGGCTCGCCGGGCTGGTGTTTTTTCATACACACCCCGAGGCCGACAAGGAGGTTGGCTTCTCTTTCTACGATAATCAGCAGGAACCTCTGCTCGTTGAAAATCTTCAGGAGCTTGAGCCGACAACTCAGATCGTGAGCGTTGTTGTCGGGCGGTCGAGCCAATGTGGCCGCGTTTGGCTCAGCCGCAACCGTTTCCAGCCACTCAACAGGATGATCGTGGTTGGCGAATCGCTATCGTTCCGGCGGTTGGACGGGCAACCGGAACCCCCGCCCACGTCGCCTTCGGCCATCTTCGACCGTGGCCTGGCTCTCACCGGGGCAGGCGCTCTTGGCATCCTTTCTCGCCTGAAGATCGCCGTGATCGGGGCGAGCGGCACGGGTTCGCTCATCTGCGAACTGCTGGCGCGGGCCGGGTGCCGCGATATTCTGCTGATCGACAATGACATCGTGAAAATCATCAATCTGAACCGCATCCTGTATGCGACCCAGGATGATGCGGACAGGGGCGCGGCGAAAGTGGATGTGCTGCGCCGGGGAATCGAGGGGCTCGGCCTGGGATGCCGTGTGGAACCTTTCCGGGGCAGCGTGCTTGACCGTGATGTGCTTGCCCGCCTGTGTGATGCCGACATCGTGGTGGGGTGCATGGATAAGGCTTTCCCTCGCGAGTTGTTGTGCGAATTCGCGTACCGGTATCAGCGACCTTACATCGATGTCGGTTCCGAAATTGGCGGTGACGAGAGGGGCATCGTGTCGCTCGACGCCCGCGTGAGTTATGTTTCGCCAGGCCGTTATTGCCTGCAATGCGCCGGTGTGGTGACGCCGCGGCAACTCCATTTCGAAGCGCTTTCGGCTCCCGAAAGGAAACGGGTTCGCGCTCAAGGCTATTCCGACGATCTGGTGATCGACCAGCCTGCCGTGATGGATCTGAACATGCGCGCCGCGAGCAAAGGCATGATGGTGCTCAGGCATCTGCTTCAGCCGTTCCTCTGCACTCCGCTTCCCGTGATGTTTCTGGAAAATCTGGTGACATATTCAAGCAAGGCCATCAAGGAACCCCGGACACCGAATCCCCGATGCCCTGTTTGCCAGATCAATCCTCGATGCGGGTATGGAGACCGCGCGGCAGCCCTTGGCCTCGACAAAGAAATGTTGCGTATCATCACCGGTGATGCTGAGTGAAATGTTCCGGAAGTCGGTCGGGTTACTGCCAGGGACCAATATTTTTATCCCTCACCGGTCTGGTTGATACGCTTTTCCAATTCTGCCAAGGTCGCGAGTACATGGTCGAACGAGGCGGGTTCTGAGAGATACATATCCCGCATCGACTGATAATCACGACTCAGGGCAGGCAGTCGCTCAGGAGGCGGGATCAGTCGGAAAGTTCCAGGTTTTGCCTGTTCGTAATTTGCCCACGAGCTTCCAAAGAATTGGCTCTTCCATTGCACAACCCGGTTGCGAAGCTCATGCTGGTCGATAGCTTTGCTAGCCGCCGAGTGCTTTGACAGAGCCGCCGTATCGGCGTAATGGCGTGAGAATCTGTCCGGCGTTGGCTTTTCAGCGGGCCGGTGAAACTCCGTGTGCAGGATCGTCGCTTTTTCCCAGAAACTCCGTTCCACTTCCAGGGCAACGACCTCGCATTGCCAATCGGGAAACGCAGCGGGGATCACATCGGCGACCCAAGGACGCACCGGATGGCGGCCTGCCGGTTGCTGATCGGTGAGGGAACCGAACTCCAGCTTCACGGATCGTTTGAGGTACTCGAAGCCGGATGGCTGCGATGACGGGTAGTGAAACAGCAGGACCGGCGAGTTTGTGGCTGCATCCGTCAGGAACTCGAACCACACCCGCTTTCCTTTTCCCAGCACACCCGCTACCACCGCTTCCATGACAGGCCCAATCCGGTTTTGCACGGCTTCACCGCAGGCAGCCTCCGCCTTCTTCATCCATTTGTTCGCCTGGTTGCGGCTTGTGCCTGCGTCCGGGAGATTCAGGAACTCTGGCGACAGAGACAGGTCGATGTCTTCCGAAAATCGCTCAATAACGCCGAAAACTTTCGATAACGAAGTGCCGCCTTTGAACACAAGGCTGGCTGCAAACTCCGACTCAAAAAGAACGCCCAGCAGCCAGCACACCCAGAAATCCTTCTCCAGGATGACCGGCGAGACATTGCGCCGGATTGCCGCTTGCTCGATATAGAGGCGGCGTTCTTCGGCGGGTAGTTCGAGGAAACCAAGCTTCATGCTATCTCCTCTGCCAG
>DASZJS010000182.1:0-7379 GCA_035947935.1 Gemmata sp.
ACCCGCCGGACAAGGCGACCGATTATGTTTCCGTCTGGCTCGACTACAAGTTCTGACCCGAGTTCGCACCAGGAGAGACCATGAGACCGGTCTGCAAGCTGACCCTTTTCATCATCCTCGTCTCGATGTCGTTCGGTCTACCGGCCCGATCAGACGAGCCTCGTCCGACTGTCAAGGAGACAGTCGTCGCCGGCCCCAACCAGGTAACGCTGAAAGTCCGGATGGAAGGGCCGATCACAGCCGACGTGCCGCTCCAGATCATCTGCTACTTCAAATACACCGAGGCGGGGGCGAAGCGGATGTTCGGGGCCCCGGTCGAGTTGGACAAGCAACTCGGCGGGGTGATCGGCGCCCTGCGCGAGCGGGGCGAGTTTGTCGGGGACGAGCTGGAAACCATTCTCATCACGCAGCCCAAAGGGGCCATCAAGCCAACGGCCCTCCTCCTGATTGGCCTGGGCGATGAGGCCGGTCTTACCCTGGAGCGGATGGAGCGCGTCGGCAAAGTGGCCCTCCGCGAGGCGTCCCGGCTCGGCACCCGGAAGACGGCCTTCGCTCCATTCATTCGAGACCAAGGTTACTCGAAGATTGGAACGGGCGAGGTCGAGAAGGCGGTCACGCGGGGCATGCTGCTGGCTTATGACACCGAGCAGCGACTCCAGAGGGAAGGGCTAAGGAAGTCCTTCTTGCTAGAGGAGTGGTGGGTGGAGGCCGGGCCGGAGTTCTTCGACGAGACCGTCGCCGGCGTGAAAAAGGCGACCACGGAGGTGACCGACCTCATTAAGACGCGTGTGGACAAGCCCTACACATCCAGGAAGTAAGACGTGGGCACCGAGAGCCAGGCAAGCATTTCGGTCGACTACGAAGTGAGGGCTGATACCGGGGGAGGCTCCGCTTATGCGCCGCTCCGGCGGCCGGTCTTCCGCGCCCTCTGGGTCGCCTCGCTCGCATCGAACGTCGGAACCTGGCTGCAAAACGTCGGGGCGGGCTGGCTGATTACCGACCTGACCCCCTCGCCTCTGATGGCCGCTCTGGTCCAGGCTGCGACCACCCTCCCGGTCTTTTTGCTTGCACTGCCGGCGGGGGCCTTGGCGGATGTGATCGACCGCCGCCGGTTGCTGCTCGCCGCCCAGGTGTGGATGCTTGTGGCGGCTGCGGCACTCGCCGGGGTTACCACTGCGGGCGTCGTAACTCCGTGGCAACTGCTCAGTCTCACGTTCGCGCTCGGGCTTGGATTCGCGTTGAATGCCCCGGCGTGGCAGGCGGTAGTAGCGGAGTTGGTTCCCCGCGCCGAAGTGCCCGCGGCCGTGGCCCTGAACGGGGTGTCCGTAAATGCTTCCCGGGCGGTGGGACCGGCTGTCGGGGGGTGCTTATCGCGGTGGCAGGGCCGGAGGCCGCGTTCCTGCTCAACGCCCTGTCGTTTGTCGCTGTCCTGTGGGTCCTGTTCCGATGGAACCGGCTGCCAACCGCAAGTACCCTGCCGGCCGAGAGGTTACTGGGGGCGATGCGGGCCGGGGTGCGCTACGTCCGCTACGCCCCACCCTTCCGGGCGGTACTCGTCCGGTCCGCTGCTTTTGTGAGCGGGGCCGCCGTTAACGACTGGGCGAACTTGAGTAGCCAGAATCAAGGCGCTAGCTGGTGGGCGCTTACTGCCACTCAGCAGAGCTGGGCACATGGTATTGGGAACACCTTGGAAGGAGTTGGTGTCGGTATGATAACAGCCCCAATTATTGCGGCACTAAGTGCGGTGGGTACAGTCACGGGGCTTGGACTGGGTGGTTACGCAATCTACAATGCAGGCCAACAGACAAATAATGCCCAGAACCTAACCCCATCCCAAGCGTTACAAATCTGGGGGCCAACCATTGGTGGTTTCTTGGGCGGTTAGTCGTCAGGAGGAGGGGGCGGGTCGAAGCCACCAACGTGTACACCTCCTAAACTCAATCTTCCTGGCGGTAGCTCCCCCTTTTCGGGAAAGATCGAGGGTTTGGTGGAGTTGCCAGGACGTATCCCTGGGAAACCAGAGCCGGCTCCAGATATCATTGCCCCAGCACAACCCGCCCCTGCCGTAGGGGGAAAGATCGATGCCGGAGTTTCCACAGCAACTGCACTCGCAAATGCTGCAGGTGGGGGTGGAGCAGCAGCTATCGCGACGGCAACAGAAGAACAGTCGAAGTCGTGTTTTGCGGCGGGCACACCGTTGCAAACACCAGATGGCTGGCGGTATATAGAGGATCTGCGCGTATGCGATTTGGTGCTGTGTCGAGACGAGAACAATCCGGCTGGAGAAGTGACTGCCAAGGCAGTGGAGGAGGTGTTCGTCAACGGTGGGATGGTGTGGCATTTGCACATTGGCGGGCAAGTAATCCGAACAACGGGCGAACACCCGTTCTACGTCAATGGTGAGGGCTGGGTAGCATGTCACGAGTTGCAGATTGGCGACCGGGTGGCAACTGCGGATGGGCGGTGGATACAGGTCGAAGATCTACTTAACACGGGTGTGTGGGAAACCCTCTACAACGTCCGCGTTGCAGACTTCCACACCTACTTCGTCGGCTGCGACGAGTGGGGGTTCAGCGTCTGGGCGCATAACACTTGCGTTTACAGGGCGCTCGATAAGAACGGTACGGACGCGGGAAGGCTTGCGGCAGGACTCGCCCTCGTATCCACGCAATCGACAGCGACGAATAGCATCGAATCGCATATCGGTGGTGGGACCGCGATGCGGTCACAGTGGATCTCGACGACAAAAAGCAAAACCACCGCGTTGACCCAGTTTACGCCAAACACCGGAGTGATTTGCATTGACCTTGACAAGATTCCGCCAGGAGACATCACGGACTGCTCGCTCGGCATCCCAAACTGCACGGACCCTACTACGAACGGCTACGCCATACTCTGGCAGGAAGTCATCATCCACAAGGAGATTCCCCGAAACGCGATTGTCGGTTGGGTTCGCAAGCCAGGAGCAGACCTCACAGTGTTTGATCCCCCTGCACCGCTCTGATGTGGCGATGCGGATTCACGCCAACGGAGGGGGCCGATGTCGATGAATTACGAAGAAGCGAAGTATCAGTTGCGGCTCCACACCGGGGTGCTTGATACAGCTCGGGAGAGGTTCATACTGGATGATGGCTTTCTCCCGAGCCTCAGACCCTACCGGGGGCTTCAGGAAAAGAATTTCCACTTGGTGGTGGAAGCTCTGCTGACCGTCGGGGAACGTCTTTACCGAGAGGCTAAAGTTGATCGCGATCTTGTTGCTACGTTCTACTCGATGTGTTACTACGCACGCTTGTGGGGGGTACAACCCGACGGAATGCTCCAACACAACGAACTCATCTCGACGGCTGATGCAGCAAGGCTGGCATTGTGGATCAATATTCTTGAACAGACGATGTTGACTTTACTTAACGGCCAGCCGCCATATCGGGCGGTTCGCCACTATACGTCCTACATCGTGGATGTTGGGTGGCACAAGAACATTGACTTCTTCGTGCCTCTTTTGTGTCAGGCTGTGGCCCAGAAGGAAGTGTCTGGTGAAATCGAGACAACCCTGACGGCTCTCGCCAAACTTGGAGGACTTGCGACAGTTGCCCTGCCTGCACTTCACGACGCCAACCTGCGCACGTTTTCATTTGCCAATCCAGCGACTCCGCTTACCGTGGAGCAAGATACTGAGAGGATTCGAGCCACGATTCGAGATACCATCTCGGCCATCGAGAAATCCGTGAGCGAAAAATCTGGCTGAATGTCAGGCCGGGCTGTCGGTTCTTTCCCATCGCAGAAAGACTGGCATTGCGATAACAACTCAAATGGCCATATAGCAATGAACAACCTTACCCTCTTGACCGATTCTGATCATTGGCTTGGGTGGCTCGGCGACGACCCAACTCAGGCTGTGCGCAGCGAAATTGAGGGGCTGTTGCGGCAGCAGGTTTCAACGGCGAAACTGGGGTGGCTCCGACTCTTGGAAAAGCCTTACTTCCTGACCGGCGGTCGCAAGACGGTCGGTTCTCCCGGACAGATGATCGTAACACGAGCAGCGCTCGCCGTCCCCTTTGAACTAGAAGTGGCATCAGCAGGCAAATCCAACCGACTGCGTGGAGTGTTTTCCTGGGTTGCGTCCGGGTTAGACGAGGAGCGGCACGACCAATTGTACTTCGACCTCGATGTTGAATTTGCATGGGCTTCCGAGCAACTGCTGGCTCGCATTTACGGCCCGGAGTCGCCGACCCCGGAGGCATAGAACGCAAGAATGCGTGTCCACGAGCAAAGCGAGCAAACTCCACCTGTTGTCTGAACCTACCCTTTGCTCGATTGTTCGGCTTCGCTCGACGCACTCCTTCTTGACTGCTCATGGTCCAGGTAGTGACCATATATTCACATCTCGTGACCACTCTTCACCACGAGAGGTACACCAATGCCGAAGTTTGATTTTGGTCAAGTCGTCGCCACACCCGGAGCATTGAAAGCAATCCGATCATCAGGTCAGACGCCAAGCATGTTCCTCCGTCGCCACATCAACGGCGATTGGGGCGAGCATCTTGATGCGTACGACCTCAAGCAAAACCAGATCGCTTTGCGTGAATGTGGGCGGCTGGTCAGTGCCTACCAGACCGGTAAGGGCGATGACATCTGGATCACCACGAAAACCGACCGTTCAGCCCTAGCGAAATTTGCTTTCAGCCAGTGATTCGGGGTGGGGATATCAGACGCTTGATGTTTGGAGAACCCAATGACAAGCAAAATGCTTATGGTGATGGTTGGACTTTGTGGTACGTTGGCTGCCTTGAAAGCACAGCGCGAGAACTTTGCATCATATGTCCACACGGCTGCAACAGCAGTCGGGGCCTTTTACGACGAGATTGCAAAAAAGGGCGGGCTTCGAGGCAGCGGCGTTGAGCGCGATCCTTCTTGAAGTCCAGTACACGTTCTGGTTTGTATTGGCTGTGTTCGGGCTCGCCGTTACGATTGCACAAGTTGTGGTGATGTGCGTCAAAGGCCGATTATCACACTGGCGATGTGCTGTGCGTCCGTCTGATTCGTGCCAAAGACGCTGGGTCCGACACGCAAAAACGGGCTTGATGACCCCACTTGCGAGATCGGGCATTCCGACAAAGGAGATTCTATGAGCAAGCCTTCGCAACTTCTCAGCCGGGTGCAAAAGGCTATAGGGCCGCCCGCTGCGACGATGTTTGCCGAGCAAGGGCAGAGCCGCCACTTCATCTTAGAGGTGACGTTGACCGCCGTCGCCCTCTACGTGCTGGGCAAGTACCTCGACGGGTTCATGGAAGGTCTGGGGGTCAACGACCTCGGGAAACAACACGGGCAGGCGGTCAAAAATGCGATACAGTTCGGCGTTGACACATACACGGGCAAGGTGAAGCCTAACGAGCACGAGGTGGAAGAACAGGTCGAGGCCGTGTCCGTGGTCGTTGTCGCACTTCAGGAGTACAAGACAGAGCCCCGAGCACTGGAAAGCGGCTCCACTAAAGTGCTACTGGCCCTTGAAGAGCCGGGTATTCCGCAGTCGGAGGCCAAGCGTATCACCAACGACCTTGTGAGAGCAGTATGGCAACCGTAATCTACGACGAGGCGGCAAGTCCCGCACTCTATCGGTTCCGTTCCTTTCTCCGCCTGCTTATGGCCTTTCACCCGCGAGTGGGTGCTGACCTTTATTCGCAGTTCATTGGCGCGCCATCAGGTCTAGTTCCCGGGTGGAACGCCGTTCATCAGGCTGCAGGTGCCGAAGTACCGGTGAGGTATATCTACATCCCGCTCCCAGGCAGCAAGGGAGGTGGTCTCAACACCGAGGAGCTCCCCGACGTCCCCGAAGACCAGATCCACGTCATCCGAGAAGACGACCTGCCTCGGTTCGAAGGGTCACTAGCATGGCACCAGATCATGCAACTGAGCGAGATGGTTAGTGAACAACAACCGCAAGGCGTCAAGGCAGACTGGGTCCGTGAACGGATGGACCGACTCCACGCTCTGGCCGCCACGCCGCTCCGGGGCAAAGACGAGGATGTCGATCACCGAATCGACCAGATCTTGGCCGACATCCGCAACAGGGTAAACAGCTCGATTGGATCTCCGAGCATGTTCGCCGAGCAGGTTATCCGAGTCATCAACGACTACCTCGATTTCAGCCTCACGAAGCAGCAAGCATCTAACGTCCTCGGGGTCATTCTGGCGTATTACGCGGTCAAGTTCCCCAGCCCAAGGGACAGAACTGGGGGGGTGGACCCGGTCAAGAAGCAGATCGATTACCTCATTGAACTCGCGTCCACCATCACCCGGGACCGTCAGCTGTACGATCTGGGGTCGTACTCACAGCTCACATACCTCGGAATACTGCTGGCGGACGCGGCAGTGCTTATGGCGAAGTCACTGGCCACACGGAGTCAGGGGGAGAACCTGATTCACTGGTTCAAACGCCGCGCACTGTACGCGGACGAGTGGTCAGCGCATAACCTGATACCTTCTCTTATGCACCCGATGTCGCTGGCCCCGTTTGGCATGGTCGAACTCCTGCAAGCGCATAAAGTCGGGGTCATCAATCCAATTGGTCTCTATTCGGGCGCGGGGGAAGTCGGAGACGGACCATTCGATTTGGAGGTCATGGAGGTCATATGGCCTCGCCTGCAATCGTATTCGTCTTCCTGCAATAGGTTGGAGGAGAATTTCGGTGCCTATGGAAGAGTCATCTCCCCCGCTCTGGAAGAGCATTTGTCCTATTTCTTGTTGACAATGAGGTTTGGTCAGTTGATGAGAAAAAAGGACTCGTAAGCCGGAGGGTCATGAACCATTTAAGTAAGAAAGCTACTTCAATGACTGTGAGAGAAGCAATTAACTCCGACGCGAACACCTTAGCTCGGAGCATCGCAGAAGACAGACTCACCCCGTCATCCGCCACCAAATCCACCAAGCGGTCGAACATGAGCATTCACCATACGGCGAGTAGGGGTTCGCACTCTTTCTCGTGATTATACCCTTTACCCGGCGTCGGATGGTGAATGCTGGCTCGGCCACTCGCTCGCCCTTGCACAGCGAGTTGTTGCGGTATGAAACAAAGCAGGACCGGCGAGAGGCCGCGGTGAAACTTCGGCGGTACTTCCGCCAGATGGGATTCGCGCGACTCGGCCGAACTCCGTACTACGCACTGCCCCTGGATCAGGTAACCCGAGTGCGGAAGGTTTGCTCGGGCAAGAATGAGGCGCCACTTCCTGACCCTGCCGGTCCCACTCATACACATCGTCATCAGGATGGGTCGCAAGCTGATCTTCTGTCTGCCTCCCGACACGCGAGATGAGAAAGTCCTAAAACCTATCCGGTTTCGATGCCAAACTCTGAATTGAATGAGGCAACGGAAATGGGAGAAG
>DASZJS010000183.1:0-2766 GCA_035947935.1 Gemmata sp.
CAACAAACCCCACCGATTGGTGGTCGCTGAAGCCACTCCCAAAACCCGCAGTTCCAACAGTCCCCAATTCCATCGATCAGTTCATTCTCGCCAAGTTGCGCGATAAGGGATTGTCGCCATCGCCCGCGGCTGATCGCCGGACGCTGATTCGTCGCGTGTATTTCGATCTCACGGGCCTTCCGCCAACACTCGAGGCGATCGACTCGTTTGCGAAAGACAATGCCCCGGATGCTTACGAAAAGCTGGTCGATTCGCTACTCGCATCACCGCGGTACGGCGAGCGGTGGGCCCGACACTGGCTCGATGTCGTCCATTTCGGGGAAACCCACGGATACGACAAGGACCAGCCTCGACCCAATGCCTGGCCCTATCGCGATTATGTCATCCGGTCGTTCAACACCGATAAACCCTACAGCCGCTTCGTGCAGGAACAGGTCGCGGGCGATGTGCTGTTCCCGGGGAGTGTCGATGGAATCGAAGCTCTGGGGTTCCTTGCTGCGGGTCCGTGGGACTTCATCGGCCATGTGGAAGTGCCCGAGTCGAAGATCGATGGCAAGGTGGCCCGGCATCTCGACCGCGACGACTTCGTCGCCAACACCATCGGTACGTTCATGGGCCTGACCGTTCACTGTGCCCAGTGCCACAATCACAAGTTCGACCCAATCGCACAGGAAGACTACTACCGACTCCAGGCCGTGTTTGCCGCCATCGACAGGACCGACAAAGCCTATGATGCCGACCCCAAGACAACTGCTCGCCGTGCCGAGTTGGAGAGCCAGAAGCGTGCGGCCCGGACAAAAGCCACTGCGATTCTGGACGAAGCCCGCAAGAAAGCGGGTCTGGAATTCGCAATGCTCGAAAAGCAGATTGCCGAAGCAAGCCGGCCCACGAATGTGCCGAAACCTCCGGAATATGGGTATCACTCCGTGCTGTCTGCCAAACAGGACAATGCGAAGTGGGTGCAGGTCGATCTAGGAGCATCGGTGAAGCTCGACCGGGTTGTGCTGCGACCGTGTCACGATGAGTTCAACGACATCGGGGCCGGATTCGGCTTCCCGGTTCGCTTCAAAGTGGAAGTTTCCGACGATGCAGCGTTCAAGACCGGCGTGGCCACAATCGCCGACCACACCGCCCGTGACTTCGCGAATCCGGGGATAGCACCCGTAACCGCAGCCGCAAACGGCGAGTCGGCGCGATACATTCGGGTAACGGCAACGAAGCTCGCCCACCGGCAAAATGATTACATCCTCGCGCTGGCGGAACTCGAAGCTCTCGATGCTGAGGGGAAAAACCGGGCTGCCAAAGCCGCCGTGTCCGCGCTCGACAGCATCGAGGCACCGATCCGCTGGCGGAAATCGAACCTGACCGATGGGCTATACCCGCCAGGGCCAAAACTCCCTGCCGAAGAGTTGGCGAAACTCACCGAGCAACGCGACACGCTTCTGAAAGCAGCTCTCGGTGAAGCCGGCGCGGCCGATCTCGCTGCGACTCAGGCTACTTTGCAAACGATCGATGCCGAACTGGGAAAACTCGTTGGGATGCGCAAGGTGGCATACATCGGCACTATTCACACCAGTGGCGGAGCCTTCTCGGGTACCGGGTCGCTTGGTGGGAAGCCGCGACCCATTTATATTCTCCCGCGAGGAGATGTGACCAAGCCAGGCAAGGAAGTTGGCCCAGGAGCCATCGCGGCAATTCCAGGCATCAATGGCATGTTTGAGCTACCTCCCAATCACACCGAAGGCGATCGCCGGGCCGCTTTGGCCCGGTGGCTAACCGACCCGAACAATCCGTTAACCTGGCGCGTGATGGCAAACCGGGTCTGGCAGTACCACTTTGGCAGGGGGCTCGTGGACACGCCGAACGACTTCGGCAAGATGGGCCAACTGCCCACGCATCCGGAACTACTCGACTGGCTTGCCGCGGAGTTGAGGGAACATCAATCGCTCAAGAAACTCCACAAGCTGATCTTGATGAGCGCGACCTACAGGCAGACTTCAAACATCGAGTCTGGGATACGGAATGAGCAGTCGAAGATCAGGCTGTTCGGGATTGCCATTCCATTTTCCGCACTCCGCGATTCACGATCCGCCATTGATGGCGATAACCGTTATCTCTGGCGTCAGAATCGCCGGAAACTCGAAGCCGAGGCTGTGCGAGATTCCATCCTGTTCGTTGCCGGGAAACTGGATCTGACGATGGGTGGGCCGAGCTTCCAGGACTTCGTGGTCGAGAAACCGGAGCATTCGCCTCACTATGAGTATCAGCTTTTCGATCCCGAAAACCCAAAGGGACATCGCCGCGCTGTGTATCGCTTCATCGTCCGATCGAAGCAACAGCCGTTCCTCGCGGCGTTGGATTGCGCGGACCCCTCTCTCGCAGTCGATAAACGCAATGAAACGCTGACGCCCCAGCAAGCACTGTCACTGCTAAATAACACACTGGCAGTAGCGATGGCCAAGCACTTCGCCCTGCGAGTGGAGAAGTTGGCGACCGACGATGTGGGGCGGGTACGCGCTGCGTTCCGACTGGCTCTCGGGCGTGAACCCGCGGCACAGGAACGGGATGCCCTGGTGGCATACATCAAGGAGTACGGCCTGGCGAACGGCTGTCGGGTGATTCTGAATCTGAACGAGTTCGTGTTTGTGGATTGAGGTGGTGGAGCGCCCACGTATTGGCGGGCGTGCTGCCCGCGGTCGCTGTCATGGTTTGTCACGTTTTGTCATGTTTTTTCGGCCTCTTGGAACACGACCATTGGCAGAAATA
>DASZJS010000184.1:0-4569 GCA_035947935.1 Gemmata sp.
CGTTGGCCAGACGTGGCGATCATCCGTCAACGTGGAGGGAGAAGTCACTGAAAAATCTTTTTTGAAGTCCTGACCCTGACGTGGTTTAGGCAACACTGGGAAGAATGTCGTGATCTGGGTATCTCGTTTGCGTAACTCTTCATATCGCCCAAAAACTGTTTGAACCATTTCACTGGTTCGGAGGCACGATCATGGACACCAACTCACTTACTGATCCATTTTGTCATCCCCTTGCTCATCTCCTGCTGATTTATCTCGTGGCTCTAGGTGTGATCGTGTGTATAGTTGATGCTGCCCATTCGAGGCAAGTCACGGAAATACAGGATTCCAAGGTGGATTCTTCGGCGAAATCAGATCTCAATAACCTGCTGCTTGCTGGCTGTTACCCGACCCGCGCTGTTAAGACTCAAGGTGGATATCCTTTGAACCACCCTGACGAGACTCGCTCAAGCGGAACGCCTTCTTGCAGTGCGAAGGAAGAGAGACAAGTGGGCAAGAATCCCCCGCACTCCCGGGGAACCCTCGCCCGGGTCGCTCGGGAAAGTTGAAACGTCTTCACTCACTCGGTGAAAACTGCGACACCGAGTGCAGATCGCAAAATGTTGTTGGAAACGCTGTTCTGTCCTCCTCCACTTCTGAATGTTCTCGAATTGCCAATCTGGCGCGGTGTTTGCCAAAGCACTTTCAAGCCCGGATGGGTGATACCAAATCCGCGACGGCCCGACTGACACATCCGGGAACGAACACGAAGCCGAGTCGTCGCCATCTTGTGGGAGGAAGCAATGTCGCTGTTCACACGAGGCCGGTTGATAGCACCGGCACTGTTTGCTGTGACTGGCCTGCTCGTGATTGTTGCGGACGGAACCACAGTTGGGGCGTCCAACTCGCAGAAAGAGAAAAAAGACAAGGACAAGAAGGACAAGAAGGACAAGGACGCCAAGGAGGGGAAGGAAGGCGGCGGTAAGGCCACCAAGGATCTGCGCAAGGCGTTCGACACGATCACCGACCTTTCCCAGACATCGGTTGCGGGGAAAGAGGCAACACGTGTGTTCGACCACGCCAAACGCTTCTACCGGGAAGCCGTGAAAGCCTATCTGGACGATCCGCGGCGTTCCGCCGAACTGGCCGCCGCTGCAAACGATGCCGCGAGGGGACTGGAACACCTCAATCGAGCGTTAGCGAAGCCGGTGGCCGGGCTCCCCGAGCCGCCACTCGATTTCGACCGCCCCTTCGGTGGCCCGAAGGGCAAGGGGCCACCAGCGTGGGATGCGGGACCGGGAGCCGAACGGGGACCGTGGAGTGAAGCTCTGGAGGCGCTGACCATCACCCGAGAGCAGTTATCTGGAGTGGATACGAGTGCCCCTGTGACAGGTCCAGCGCGAGATGTCCTTGATGCCGCGAAGGCACTGTACGGGCAAGCACGGACGGCCTACGAGGCCGGTGAGTACCGGAAAGCGGCCGAACTGGCCCGAGCGGCTGAGGCGTGGTCCCACGTTCCCGAACACCTCTACCGGGGCGGGTGGGAGATAGGCACGGCTCCCCCGTTGGCACCGGTACCAAAAACAAAGGGTCCAGGCGTCCCACCTCCACCCCCGGCCATCAAGGACTAACCCATCAGGGTGTAACTGGCGGAACTCGCAGAGAATTCCATTGGTAAAGAAGCTGAAACCCCATCAGACCGGGCCGGCCTTCACTGCGCCGGCCCGATTCGACTTCCGGAACGGAACGGAGATCACTCGTGAGCGTTGCCATCATGCCGACCGAGAGCGGACCCCACGCCGATCCAGTTCCACGGATCGCCCTGTGGGATCGCGTCGGGCTGAACGCCGCGAACTTCTTCCTAGCTGAGCTGACTGGGGTCATCATGCCGTTCCTGGCGAAGTTTCTCGCCGAGCGTAACTGGCGGGATGACTCCATCCAGTACGCAGCCGCTGCGTGCGGGTTGGGTGTGTTCCTCGCCCAGACGCCTGCCGGCGTCATAACCGACCGGGTCAGGAATCGCCGTGGTCTGCTTGCCGGGGCGTCGATCGCCGTCGGACTGTCCTTCGGAATTCTGCCGCTTGTTCCGGCAGAGTGGTGGGCGATCGACCCCTTGGTGTTTCTCGGCGGGGCGGCCCTAGCATTCTTCGTCCCGCTCCTCGGGGCTCTGGCCCTCGGCCTGGCGGGACACGCCGCGTTGCACGGGATGATGGGCGAGAACCAGGGGTGGAATCACGCCGGGAACATCGCTGCCGCCGCGACAGCGATGGTAGTGGCCACGTGGATCGGACTGCCTGCCGTCTTCTACACCGTTGCCATCGTTTCTGGATTCGCTGCCACTTCGTTGTTTCTGATCCGCCCCGCCGACATGAAAGAGGAACCCGGTGTGAAGGCCGAGGCCGGCCCGGGGCTGTGGGAACTGTTTCGGGATCGTCGGGTGGTTGTGCTGTTCGCGTCTGTGGCTCTGTTCCACCTGGCAAACGCTCCAGTCATGCCGCTTGTCGGGCAGTATGTCGCCCGACTCCAGGGGACGAATACCCAGGTTGCGGCAGTGGTTCTAGTAGCTCAGGTGGTGATGATTCCAGTCGCGGTGCTGGCCGGGTGGGCTTGCCATCGGTGGGGCCGCAAGCCTGTGTTCGCCGTCGGGTTCCTCGCTCTCCCGGTTCGCATCTTACTGTACTCGTTCACCGACAATCCGTGGGAACTGGTGGCTCTCCAGACACTCGATGGGATCGGAGCCGGGATCTACGGAGTGGTGGTTGTGGTGATCTGTGCTGACCTAACCCGCGAAAAGGGCGGTTTCAACGCCCTTCAGGGATTACTAGCGACCGCGCTGGCTGTTGGCGGGGTTCTCGGCCCACTGATTGCGGGGCCGCTTGTTCAACACCTCGGGTTTGCTGCCGCGTTCCGCGCGTTTGCGGGTGTCGCCGCAGTGGGTGCAGTGTTGTTCCTCCTGTGTATGCCCGAAACCCAAACGACTTCGGAGGAGAAACAGCAATGAATGGGCATACCCTCCTGGAGACGCCACAGAAAGAGACCTTGGGATTGCGGAACCGTGTGGGACTCTACGGAGCATACTTCTTCGGCATGTCGGGAATAGGGTTTTGCCTGCCGTATCTGCCGCTGTACCTGAAGGAAGAAAAGGGTTTCTCGGATCGAGGGATTGCCCTCGTTTGGGTTTTGTCGGCTGTGGCGGGGTTGCTCCAGTTCCCGATTGGTCTGTGGTCCGACCGGGCTGGAACACGCAAGCCATTCCTCGTTGCCGCGCTCGCCGTCCTCGCCGTTGCGACCCTCTTGCTACCCCTGGCCATCCCCGGTGGATTGGGATGGGTGTTGCTGGGATTCATGGTGGTGTTGTTCGCGGAAAATGGAGCGTGCCGGGCGACCGTTGAGAGTCTTGCCGGGGCCGAAGCGACTCGACTCGCTGCATCCGATCGGGTCGGGGCGGCCCTGGGGGCGCTGCGGTTCTGGCGACCGGTGGGCATCGTGTTGACCGCGCTCATCGGCGGAGTTCTCGCTGAGGAGTACGGGGTCGGATGGCTGCTCGGCCCACTTGCTGTGATGCAAGGGTTGGCTGTCGTCGCTGCACTCCTGATCCGCGAGAACGGGCAAGTCGAGAAGAGCGACGTGGAGGCGGCCGCTGTTACTCCAACATCCAAGGGCTTGCACTTAAACGACTCAGCGCTGTGGGCATTCGTTGTGGCGATGATCCTGTTCCACGTTGCCAACGCTCCACCCGGTGCCTACCTCGGGTTGTTTCTCAAGCATGATCTCGGGGCACCCGCCAGCCATCTGTCGTATGCGTTCGTCATCAGCATGGTGGTGTGGATGGCGGTGGTTCGGCCGATCGGGTGGCTGGCCGACCACATCGGCCGCAAGCCACTCCTGATGATCGGTTGGGCGGCGATGACGATCCGACTGGTGCTGCTTGCCTTTGCCAATGACGGCTGTCAGGTGTTGCTCATCCAACTGCTCGATGGGCTGGCGCAGGGTCTCTTCGCCGTGACCGCTGCGGCCTGGGTGACCGACCGGCTGGCCGATCCTCGGCGGGCTGGCGAAGCGCAAGTGCTGGTCGGCAGTTCCCTCGTTCTCGGCTCAGCGCTCGGCCCTGCGCTCGCTGGCCTGGTGGTGGAGGGCCTTGGCTACCGGGGGACGTTTGGTGTTCTCGTCGGGGTGGGAATCGTCGCAACCCTGGTTGTGGTTCTCTTCGTTCCCGAAACCCATCCACGCATCTCGCGGAGGGCTAAAACATGAGTCGCACCCATTGGCCGGTGATCGCGATGATCCCCGGCGACTTGCACCTGACAGAATCGGGTTTGCCGAATCACATGACCGCACTCTGGGCTGTGAGCCAAGCCAACGACTTCATTCGACCAGACTTCGTTCAGTTCATCGGGGACAATGTCCAGCACGGGACGACCAATGAGTTCTCCCTGTTTCGCGATCTCACGAATCAGCTTGAGGTGCCGTGGTACGTGCTGGTCGGCGACCACGATGCGCAGGGTGATCCGGAGGCTGCTCAATTCCGCAAACACATTGATGATACCTGTGGTTCGATATCGCTTGGCGGTTTCCGATTTCTACGGTTGA
>DASZJS010000185.1:0-5570 GCA_035947935.1 Gemmata sp.
CACACAACGATGCGGTTACCGGTTGGGCTTATCCCTTAGCACCTGACGTTTCAATCACATTGGAATCGAAGCCAAACTCGGAATGGGATTTCATGTTCGATCGACCGGGAGGAATGACGCGCGCGATTGATGAGCCGTTGCCGCCTCGAGCGCCCACGCCAGCCCCCGGAAACAACACGGCTGTGAAGTGACCGGCAACCTCCTCCGATCTTCCCGAGACGATCGCAACTGTCCCTGCCACGCTCGCCGCTCGTCACCTATCATTGCAACATGAAGGTCAAGCAACGTCCCGAGGACTTCCTGGTTGAGGAACTCACGCCGGTTCTTGCCGGGGATACTGGTCAATTTGCTTTTTACCGGCTCGACAAGACAGGTTGGACAACTCCCGACGCTCTCGCTGCCGTTCGCCGCCGGTGGCAGATTGACTTCCGCCGACTTAGCTACGGAGGACTCAAGGATCGCCACGCGACGACATCGCAGTTCTTGACAATCTTCCGTGGCCCCAAACGAAACTTGAGTCATGAGCGGGTCACCATCACCTATCTCGGCCAGCGAACCGAGCCTTACTCCGCTACGGATATTTCTGCGAATCGCTTCACAATCGCGATCAGGTCACTGAACGATGACGCGATCGCGCGGGCAATCTCCGCGTTCAGTGAAGTGAATCAGGCTGGGTTTCCGAATTACTTCGATGACCAGCGGTTTGGGTCTGTCGGTGAGCCACCCGAGTTCGTTGCCAAAGAAATGGTTTTCGGCCGGTTCGAGCGGGCATTATGGCTTGCACTCGTTGCACCTTATGCGTTCGACCGGGCGGACGCGAAAACCGAGAAGGCAACACTGCGGAATCACTGGGGAGACTGGCCACTCTGTAAGGCCAAGCTACCCAGAGGCCACGCTCGAAGCCTCGTCGATTACCTCGTCACACACCCAACGGACTTCAAAGGTGCAGTGGCCCGGTTGCGCCCGGAGTTGCAAGGGCTTTATCTCTCGGCCTACCAGAGCTATCTCTGGAATCGTCTCCTCGGAGAGTGGCTTGCCCAGTCAGTCGGCAGGGATAATCTCGGAACCATTGAACTTAAACTTGGAGTAGTGCCCGTACCCATTCGGATACCTGAAGAAAAACGATCTGTCTGGGAGTCGCTCGTGCTTCCATTGCCGAGCGCCCGCATCAAGCCAGAACCCGGAGCAGCCTGGTTACCTATCGCTGCGAAAGTATTGCAAGTGGAGGGGCTTACCCTAGCGGAGTTAAAGATCAAAGGAATGCAGAAACCATTCTTCTCGAAAGGCGACCGGACGGCATGCATCCGACCGACAAACCTTTCACATCAGGTGGGACAGGACGAGTTGAACCCTGGGAAACGGAAGCTGACTGTGAAGTTCGACCTACCGCGGGGTTGCTACGCGACAATGCTGGTCAAACGAATCTCCAGTCTCATCATTTCCCCATCACCAGTTCCTTGAATGCCCCACAGATCACAGGAGCCGCGTCGGGACCTACGCTATTCGCTTCCCCGTACTGGGCTTTCTTGAGACCGTAGCAAAAGGGTGGTTTCTCATCCCATTGTCGTTTGGGGATGATATATCCCAGTTCATCATTTCCAAGTCCGATCAGCATTTTGTGTTTCCCTTTGAGCTGAACATAGATTGCAGGCTCAATTGGGGCATCCGGGAAGTCAGCACCGGGGTCGGGCGGGTCTTGCATCTTGCCCAGCACCAACTCCGGGTAAATCTCGCCTGGGATCACCGCGATTTCCAGATCGCCCAGCTTCAAGTAGCCGACTTCTGTCTTCACCGCAGCTGGCTTCGACACGTCCTTCGTGGGAGTAAATTCCTTGGGCGTTATCGTGCCATCCCACGGATAGAGTTGCCGATTGAGAGTGCCAAGCTTCCAGGCCAGGCGATAAAGATTGTTCTCCACGGGAACGAGAATCTCTCGGCTGTGAATGTCGAACGGCGTGAGAGTTACTGGGACTGCTGCTTTCAACGCCTTGTCGGCTAACTCGCCGACAAGATTGCCATAGCGCTCGGCCTTCTCGAATGTGCCATCGAGTAACTCCTTCCCCTTCTCGTCCTTGATGGGGAGCTTCAGCGTGGTCATGAGGCCGCCGACAGTACCTGTGAAGTAAGCGATGGGACACCCTTGCGACTTGCTCAGATGAGTAACCGTAAAATGGACGAAATCGGCTGTGATTGCCGTGTTCTTGGAGTCGAGAGATTCCGGGTGACAGTTCCACTGCACGAGAACGCCAATCGGTTTTTTGGTCGCGACGTTCTCAAACCGAATCGCCACGATTTCATCGTGAAGTACGATCGGAAGTCGGGCATCGCGGAGCAGATTCGGATCGGTGGCAGTCCCTATTGCCGCAACAGCGGGTTTTCGGGCCGTATCGGCGGCTTTAACCGCATCGATGCACCCTGCTTCCACCTTATGGAGATACTCGGGGTCAACGCCACTCTGAAACGGGTTCGGTCCCCACAACCCGAGAGTGTCTGGACCCTCATGGTTATGTGTTGCCGAGACAAGAATGTACCTGAAATCGGGTAGCTTCTCGCGAATCCGTTCAATGCTAGTGATAAACAGTCCAACCACATCGACCGATACCAATGCAATCTTGGTGCTTCCATCAGCCAGGACGACCGCTCGTGCTGAAATCGAGTCGTGAACCTTGGTGGCTTGTCGATTCTCGCCAAACCCGGCGAGGTAGACCGGTTTCTTCCCGATCTCAGGCGTGACATCCACAGATGCAAACCCAACAGTCAATTCCCCAGCGCAGACAGGCAGTGTAATCAGAAGAAGTGCGTGAAAGGAGAGAATGAATCGCATGGGTAGCCGTCCATTGCAAGAAGAAATTCACATTGTCTTCGTGTAGCTGATCCAGTCAGCCACAAGTTTCGCATTCGCGCATGTAACGACCATCAGAACATCAACCGGAGTCGAGAAAAGACTTGGTTTTCAGCAACTTACCACTCTTTCACCACTTTGCAAGGCAATACTATTGCAGCAAGAATCGGCGAGGAATGCGGGTAGGGCAGGGGGTTATCGGGTAATGACCGGGTAGCGAGTGGGATGGATGGTGATAGCCTCGTAACCGCCCTCATCGCAAACCTGACTCCTGCCGTTCCGCGGCCAAGCGGAATGCGGTCTAAACTGTTTGAAAGTGTTCAGGACACCATTAGGGCGGGAAACTCTTTGCCCGCAACCCTTCGCGAAGGTAATCTGTGACTTCAAAGTCGATTCCCGTTCCTAGAGGCATTCATCTGGGAAAGATCGGTCAGGAGACTCTGGCGTGACTCCACGAATTGCGTTTCTATTGTTGGGTAATTTGTTCGTGATGGCGGACTGTGCTTACTCGCAGGCATCGGACCCCGTAGCGGTCCCGCTCATTGGGTATACCGAACTGCGAACCAATCTTCCCGGCGGGCGGTACGCGAACGTCCGCACCATGCGTGCCGTGGTCGTGAAGTCCGACGGCACCGGGCGGCGGTTGATTGCCGAAGAACTGTCGAAGGAACCTGATACCTCTACGCAATTCGCGGGCTGGTCTCCCGACGGCAGGATCGCGATCATCGGGGTTGGCTGGCAGTCGGCCGAAAACGCGAAGTGGGAGGAAGAGAACAAACAGTTTCGCATGGTCGAAGGCGGCTGCAAACTCGACTCGTACCTACTTGATCTCGCTTCGGGCAAGGCGGTGAACGTGACCGGCGTCGAGCGTGTGAGCCACTATAACAGCGGGCTGTTCTTCCGTCCTGCAGGAAAAGGGCTGCGGTTCACGCCGCTCATCAATGGTATCTCGAAGCCGTTCATGATGGATCTCGATGGGAGGAACAAGGTGGACGTATCGGGAAAGGGTGGCGGCTTCGCCTACGGGTACAGCGCATCGCCTGATGGCAAGTACATCAGCTACCACGAGAATTACCAGATTTACGTCTCCAACGCGGACGGCTCGAACAAGAAACACATCAAAACGGGCAATGCATTCGACTTCGTCCCGAGGTGGTCACCGGACGGGAAGTGGTTATTATTCGTCAGTGGTGAGCACTACAACTGCCACCCACACATCGTCCGGGCCGACGGTACAGGATTGAAGAAGTTGGCTGATCGCGGCGGGTATCGGGGCGTGATTGAGTTTCTCGATGTGTTCGACTTCCACGGGGGGAGCAGCGACCTACCCCTCTGGGGTTTTGACGGAACATTGGTCTACTTCACTGCGAAGGTCGGCAAGAACGTGGAACTGTTCCAAACGACCCTTGCCGGCAACGCTGTCCAACTTACGAAGTCCTCGCCGGGTTCACTGCACTACCACCCGCAACCATCGCCGGACGGGAAGTGGCTCGTCTACGGCTCGATGCGGGAAGGCGTTCGTAATATCTTCGTGATGAACTTATCCGACCACACCGAAAAGCGTATCACTGATCTCCAGACCGGTTCGGGGGCGATGTGGCCGTACTGGCAGCCGCTCGGGTTGAACCCGAAGTAGACGGCGCTGGTTGTTATGGCTCACTCACTCCTCCTCTGGCTGGGTCAAGCCATTTCTCAAACCGCTCCGCCGGGAGAATGACTGGCATTCGGTTGTGTATTCTGGGAACTATACAACACGAAGTGAGGGAGTTGATTGAGCTGGTGCAAGCCCTGTGGTTCAACGGGTGTTACGTCAGTTTGCGTTCAGATGGTACGTCTGTCGGGGCTTCAGTTCTCGGACGGACCTTCCCCTTATTACAGCTCGATGCGGAGCGATTGCTGGTGCGGGTTCGGCGCTCGCTGTCAATGTGTCAATCGTGGGTTTGCAAATCATGTTGGCCCTCGGATGCAGGTAGCTTTACCACAATAATTATCCCCGCTTTGCCATCGCGCGCAAGGTATGTTGCCCACGCGGATTGGATTACTTGTTGGATTCGTTCGGCATGGGTGCCGAAAAGAGCGAATAAACGGACGTTGCAGCCGTCTTAGGAAGTGGGAAGATGGTGTGTAACCGAGAGGGTGATGTGATGGCGGACGAGAGACCGTTTCCACTCGACCCACTTCCGCCCGCGTTGCAGTGGTTCGCAGACTTAGACTAAGAAAACGCCCAAGAAACCATGGGAACAAGACAGATGTGTCATTTTTTGACTTTGGGAACCAGTGGTTCCCAAATGTAGCCCAAGGAGAGGAAAGGTTGTGCTGGAGATCAACACAGCTGCCTTGTAACCAATTAGTTTCGTCCCCCTCGCGGCTTCGTATCAAGGGAACCCCCTGCGTGCTTCATAAAGAGCGCGAGTAATGCTCCCACGACGATGGTGGCTGTCAGTAGACCCCCTAGCCACATCCACTTCTCGGCACCGACTTGAGCGATTGGGACGGCGATGGTGGCCATTATGAGTGCCAAACAGACGCAGGCCAATACGCAGATGAGCAGAACTTTCCAAGCTGGCATAGCTACCCCCTGACGGGAATCCGACGAGAGCAGCGTTGAACCGCCGCTTAATAAATCATTCTAAAGGACTTAAAAAGTTTAATCCAATACATTCCTGCTCCCACGTGAAGATTTCGCCAGATGTCCACTTCCCAGGCTGCGCAGACCGGTCCGTTAAGG
>DASZJS010000186.1:0-4261 GCA_035947935.1 Gemmata sp.
ACTTAACCCCAATCCATCATGCTCTTCCCCCTTCCCAAACTCCCCACATCTGGTCCCGATCCCACGGCGGCTCGGCTGGAATCGGAGTTGAAGCACGCCCGGCCTCTGATCGGGTGTCGATTCGACCCAACGGGACGGTTCCTTTTCGTCTCGTCGGAAGATAACACGATCCAGCGGTTTGATCTGCTCACCGGGAAGAAGACTGCTCTGATCGGGCATGAGAGCTGGGTGCGTGGGATGGCGTTTATTGGTGATCCAGGTCACGGAGCAAGTGAACTTGAAGCCTGGGAACGGCAGCGACATGGCCTCCATGCTGTTGCCGGATTTGCTTCCGTAATGCTCACACATCCCCGGCCGACACCGTTCGTCCTGGTCTCGGGCGATTATCACGGCAACCTGATCTGGTGGCAGGGCGGTGCCGAAACGCCGAAACCACTTCGCACCGTCGAAGCACATAAGGGATGGGTGCGGGCGGTGGCCGTAAGCCCTGACAAGCAGATTGTGGCGAGCTGCGGAAACGACAATGCGGTGCGACTGTGGAAGGCGAGCGATGGTTCACCGGTGCGAGTTCTTGAAGGTCACGCTTCGCATGTCTACAACATCGCGTTTCATCCCGATGGCACCCACCTTGCCTCGTGCGATTTGAAGGGCAATGTGAAAGACTGGAACCTGAAGACAGGAGCGTGCGACCGCGACCTTGATGCCAAGGTGTTGCACAGATACGACACGGGTTTTATGGCCGACATCGGCGGTGCGAGATCGATGGAATTCAGTGCTGATGGCACTAAGCTGGCGTGTGCTGGGATCACGAACGTATCGAATGCGTTTGCGGGTGTGGGGAACCCGGCGGTTGTGCTGTTCGATTGGAAAGAGGGGAAGTCCAAACTACTCAAAACCATGGTGGCGTTTCAGGGAACTGCCTGGGGTGTCGCGTTCCACCCTGCGGGGTTTGTCATTGCGGGTGGTGGTGGCAACGGTGGCTTCGTCTGGTTCTGGAAAGGCGATGATCTGGTTAGCATTCATTCGCTGATGGCGGCTGCGAGCGTGCGCGATCTGGCTCTCGCTCACGACGGCAGTCGTTTTGCTGCAGCAGGAGCAAACGGCTCTGCTTACATTTACACTTTCGCACCCGGTCCCGCTCCAATTAAACAATCGACGCCGCCGAAGAAGTGAGGCAGTACGGAAAGGTATCCGCAGGAGGGCACTGAAAACTAACTGCTTCCGAGTACCTCTATGGTAGACTTGGCGTGTCGCAACGATTTCGGGATGGATCGCAGGCGATGCCATGCAAACAAATTATACAGCAAGGTATAAGGACAGGGTTGGGGAAGAACTCACGTCAATCTCTAATGACGGTAAATTGCTTTCATTGATAGTTCGTGGGGTACAGTTTCAGGGACGCGACTTCGATAGCCTCGAACCAACTGGAGAATTAGATCCTGCCCTAGTGTCCTCATTTACCTTTCAAAATGGCCATCTTTGCTCCTGCGTGATTGAAGTCGGTATGCCCATTCCTGTCTCCACTCCCCACGGTTTGGTAGAGGGAGTTCTCGCAGTCCATCTCGAATTAGGCAATCCAGCAACTAATGGAGGCATTGATCATGAGTTTCTAACGCTTCAATTGAAAGTCGAAGATCGGATCACCACCTCAAAGGGGGTGTCTGGCTGGTTTGAGGACGAAATGTTGGACATTCAACGACAATTACCTCATGACACCTACATGAAAGCCTGTATCAATTGTGCATTTTCAGACTACTTTCCGGCTGGTCATGGTTTATTCGGAGGTCTCGCTTGTTTCCGGGACAACAAGCAAGGCTATTTATCGGTCAAAACGAAACGCGATTTGTTTTGCATCTGGAAAACGATGACCGAGTTCGTTCAAGAAACCTATCTTTGCCCTGAGTTCGAGAGGCGAATCACCGGTGCAGGTTATCGGGGTTAACCCACAGGAAGTAAGCACATATATCACAGAGCAATCGGGTTACCGCATCGCTGCAATACCTCAAAGTTGTGCCATATCCCCGCTCAGAAATCCCATGTGTCGGTAGTTGGCTTCTTCTTAGGTCGCTTTTTTGGCTTGGGTGCTTCCACGACAGGTTCGTTATCCACCTTCATCACCTCGGCCCGGAGTGACTTGCGTCTCTGGGAAGCACGCACGATCGGTGGAGCTTCATCCTCCCCACCGAAAGCTTCCGCGGACGCTTCGACTGGTATCTCGTCAGGACCATGGGAGACACCCTCACCCTTCGACCGCAGCACCACCTTGATTGCCACTTCCGAGAACGCGAACGCATCGCGCATCAACTTCGTCAGATAGCGGATGTATGTGTCATCGAACAGTTCGGCACCGTTGGTGAACAGCACGATCGTGGGTGGATGGATACCGATCTGTGTGGCGTAGAAGATTTTCGGTTGGCGGTTGTTCCGCATTGGTGGGGAGTTTGCTTCGACCGCTGAGCGGATCACGCGGTTCAAATCGCCAGTGGTTGCGCGAACTCCAGCTTGTTTGTGCAATTGAATGGCCAGTTGAAGCAGCCGCAGGACGTTCTTTCCCTTCTTGGCAGTAATAAATGCGATGGGGACGTAATCGAGCATGGGGAGGATCTTCCGAATGTAGTCCGCCATGCGTTCCGTGGGCATTGAAGTCTTCACCAGATCCCACTTGTTGACAACGAAAATAGCGGGCCTGTTGTTCTCCAGAATGTATTCCGCGAGTTGTTTGTCCACGCGGCCAATTCGGTGCCGGGAATCCAAGAAGTGCAGCACCACATCGGCCCGGCGGATCGACCGTTCCGCGCGGTGCAGGCTATAGAATTCAACACCGCTCGCTATCGAAGTTTTTTTCTGCACTCCAGCCGTGTCGATCGCTACGAACGACTTGCCATCGCGCTCGAACCGCACATCAATGCTGTCCCGGGTTGTTCCTGGAACTTCGGACACGATCACCCGATCGGCCTCGGCCAGGCTATTGATGAACGTGCTTTTCCCCACGTTCCGACGGCCGACAATCGCGAGTTTGAGTCTAGCCTCTTCGGGCGGTGCCTCTCCGGTGTCTGTTGGGAGCTTTGCCAGAATCGCCGCGGACAGCTCGGCTTTGCCGAGTTTCTGATCGGCGCTCACGATAACGGGCTCACCGTACCCGAGCTTGAATAAGTCCGCCGCGAGTTGCCCGAGTTTTTCCGTGTCGGCCTTGTTCGCCACAAGAACAACTGGCTTATGGATGGTCCGGAGTCGATCGGAAACGTCCTGATCCAGCGGCGTTACACCCTCCCGGATATCCACGAGGAACACCACGACCGAAGCCGAGTCGATGGCCAGTTGGATTTGGTGCTCCACATGGGCGGTCAGGTTATCGGCATCCTGAATGCCCATTCCGCCGGTGTCCATCAACTCGCAATAGCGCCCATCGACCTCAATAACCGTGGAGACCCGGTCTCGGGTTACACCAGCGGTCGGATCAACAATGCTGATGCGTTTACCGGCCAGCCAGTTGAACAGTGAGGATTTGCCGACATTCGGTCGGCCAACAATCGCGACGATCGGCAAAGACATGGCTGTTCCAGGTTCCAGGTTGAAGAGTTTGGTTTCCGGATTCCAAGTGGAAGGGCTTCATGGGTCAGCGTCTTCCACTCGCAACCTGTCACTTACCACAAAGTATACCCGCCATCCACGACCACGGTTGCACCGGTGATGTAACTTGCGGCATCGCTTGCCAAAAAAAGGGCGACAGGGGCGAGCTCCTCCGGTTCGCCAAGTCTTCCCATCGGGATGTGGGCCTCAAACGCCGTGCGGAAGTCTGGTTTCTCTCCGAACCAGCGTTTGTTCGCATCGGTCAGGAAGACACCTGGGGCGATGGCGTTCGCCCGCACGCCGCGGTCGGCCCAGTCGGCAGCGAGTGAACGGGTGAGGGCCGTGAGTGCTGCTTTGGCCGTCTCATAATGACGTCCGCGGATGCCTTTGATTGCAAGCGGCCCGGCAATGCTGGTGATATTAATGATCGACCCGCGGCGATTGGCAAACATTCCCCCGGCAACCTTCTGACAACAGACCAACGCACTCGTCAGGTTGAGATCGATCAGTGCTTGCCACTCCGGTAGCGGAAAAGTTTCCGTCGGAATATCGAGCCTTCGACCGCCAACATTGTTCACCAGGATGTCGATGGATCGGCCGAGTGCCAGCGCCTTGTCGCAGGCGGTTGCTGCCCCTTCCGGAGTGCTGACATCTCCGGAAATCGTGCCGATCCAGGTGCCGAGTTGTCTCA
>DASZJS010000187.1:0-4271 GCA_035947935.1 Gemmata sp.
ATGGGGTTGTTATGGAGGCCGGCAAGATGTTCGGCACTCGCCATTACCGGGCATACACCTTCCTTCTCGCCCTGAGCGATCAAACCGGCACCTTCGCTGTGGAACACCATGAATCGAGCGACAACAGACTTCCGGAGCGAGCACTCATCACCCCCGATGTTTGGAAGGGAATATGCGGGACCATGCCGCATGAATACGTCCACTCGTGGAACGGGAAATATCGCCGCCCTGCCGAGATGATCGTTGCCGATTACCAACAGGCGCAGAAAACCCGATTGCTCTGGGTTTACGAAGGACTGACCAACTACCTCGGGTGGGTGTTGGCAGGACGGAGCGGGTTGTGGAAACCCGAAGAGGCGCGGGACTCTCTTGCCTTGCAAGCCGATCGGATGGCCACATCGCGCGGACGGACCTGGCGAGCACTCGATGATACAGCCGTGGCGAATTTCATCATTCTCCCCGCTCCGCAAGGGTGGACGTCCTATCGCCGCTCGCTCGATTACTACGATGAGGGGACACTGATCTGGCTGGAGGTCGATGTCCTGATTCGCCAGAAGACCAAGGGACAGAAATCGCTCGATGACTTCTGCCAGTTGTTCCACGGTGGTCAAGGTGGCAAGCCACTTGTGAAAGGTTACACCCTCGAAGACCTGACTATGGCACTGAATGCAGTGACGCCTTACGACTGGAAGGGACACTTCGCACGCCGGGTGTCGCTGCCGAACGAAACGCCACCGCTGGAAGGGATCAACGGAGGCGGGTGGAAGTTGGTTTACCAGGACAAGCCCTCTGCCATGTTTGAAGCCGCGGAGAGTGGAGCAAAGGGTGTGAACCTTACTTCTTCGATTGGTCTACTCCTAACTAGTGAAGGAAAGGCTCTCGATATTGTTCCGGATGGTCCTGCAGCGAAGGCGGGTGTTGCTCCTGGAATGAAGCTGGTGGCCGTGAACGGTCGGAAGTATTCGGATACCGGGCTCAAAGCCGCAGTCGCTGTAACCAAGACGAGTGGAAAGCTGGAGTTATTGACCGAGACGGGCGAGTTCTACAAGACGCACGCCATCGAGTATAAGGGCGGTGCCCGTTACCCTGCTTTGGAACGTGGCGATGGTATGGATGTGCTGACGCAGATCCTACAGCCTAAGGTGTCGGAGGAGGAACGGAAGAAGTGACGGATGGGGACAAAGTGGGTTGAGGGAATTCAGAAATGGGTTGACCAAACACCAAATCCAAGGAGCAAATCAATACAGCTCCTGACTAAACAGACCCCTCGACTGTTATAGTTCAAAAATGATATCATGAACAATGAAGACTGGAGACAAAATGGCAATCAACCCACACGATCTGCCTACGAGATCAAACTCAACGGTCGGGATCGGTCAGCCTTCCGGTTCAAAGGCTGCAACAGATCCAAACTCTCAGGACGTACCGCTGTTGACCCGCGAACTGCGTAAGTCCGACTTTCGCGTGTTGCCAGAAGAAGCCAGGAAGAAAGTGCTACGAGAACTCGAGTTGGCACAGTCTCTATCCCCAGACGTACCGATCGTCGAAGAGGAGCGCCAGCGAGTGCTTCAGGATCGCACGCTGCAATACTATTGTGGTGGGAATGCTGTCGCCTGTGTGCGTTCCTCGAACAGTGAGGGTGTTGCAATCCTTGCAGTCGGTGAAACCGAGATCGGAGTACTTGTGCGCGACCTTCCCCCCGATAAATGGAAGGGTGTTGTGGTCGAATTCCCCGAACAAGTTTAATTAATTGCCTATGCCCCGTTTTATCCAACCGCTTCAATGGCAACTCACCAACACTGACGAGAACCGACCTGGTCCAATCCGGATTACGATGCGGGCCAAAATCAATCTGGAGCTTGAGGATAGATCCGGGGTTTGGAGAGAACTCGAAGTCATCATCGACAGCGGCGCGAGTTTCCCGATGATGGGAACTCTCCTGGCAACCAGTCTAAATTTGGCAGTTCCGACCACGACCAGTACACTCCCGCTCCGAACGGCAACGGGACTCATACAAGAAGTTGTCCGCGACTGTGAATTACACATCAGATTCCCTCAACTGCGTGAGCAGTCGTTCAGGCTCAAGTGTATCTTCCGAGACGCCCAACCGAGCGGCGTTCCGCCTGTTCTCGGTCTCCACAACACTATCGAACTGATCAGTATTCTCTTCGATGGCACAAGACGCCCCGACGCATTTATGGGCTGTATGATGTTCATCCTGCCTGATCCTTAACTTAGTTTTGATCTCCATACTCCTCTTGCATTACCAACCATGACTCCCGACGAGTTCCGCCACTACGGCCACAAGCTGATCGACTGGATCGCCGACTACCGCGAATCGCTCGCCGGTCGGCCAGTGATGGCCAGCGTCGAGCCAGGCGAGGTAATCGCTGCGCTTCCAGCAGCACCACCTGCGACGTCAGAGCCGTTCGACAATATCCTTGCCGACCTCGAAGAGATTCTGCTCCCAGGTCTCACTCTCTGGCAACATCCCCGATTCTTCGGCTACTTTCCTGCAAATGCTTCGCTATCGAGCGTTCTCGGGGATCTTCTGAGTACTGGGTTGGGAGTCCTCGGTTTGAACTGGCAAGCGAGCCCAGCCCTCACCGAACTCGAATCGGTCGTTTGCGACTGGCTTCGCGGGATGGTTGGGCTGTCGGATCGTTGGAGTGGAGTGATTCAGGACACCGCATCGACGGCCAATCTCATCGCAATTCTTTGCGCCCGAGAGCGAGCGACGCAGTTTTCCCTTGCTGGTGGTGGGCTCCAGGCCGAACCCTGCCCGCTAACCGTGTATACATCGGCCCAAAGTCACAGTTCGGTCGAGAAGGCAGCCCTTCTCGCTGGGTTCGGACGCGCGAACGTCTGCATTGTTCCTCACGATGATGCCTTTGCCATGCGCCCTGATGCCCTGGAGGAACTGGTGAGAGCTGATATCGCAGCAGGGCGGATGCCGTGCGCGGTGGTGGCAACGACCGGAACGACCGCATCCACGGCCCTCGATCCAGTCGGCACGATCGCCCAGGTTGCCGGAAGATATAAGTTATGGTTTCACATTGATGCGGCGATGGCGGGATCGGCGATGATCCTGCCGGAGTGTCGGTGGATGTGGGAAGGAGTCGAGGGGGCAGACTCCCTCGTGCTGAATCCGCACAAATGGCTGGGAGCCGCTTTCGATTGCTCGGTGTACTACGTCCGCGATCCCGAACACCTCGTTCGGGTGATGTCTACGAGCCCGAGTTACTTGCGAACTGCCACAGATGGGCAGGTGCGGAACTACCGCGACTGGGGTATAGCCCTTGGGCGGCGATTCCGCGCTCTGAAACTCTGGTGCCTGATCCGTTCGGAAGGTGTGACGGGACTTCAGACCCGACTCCGGCGAGACATGGAAAATGCCCGGTGGCTTGCTGAGCAGATCGCCGCGAGGGAGAACTGGCGTGTTGTGGCTCCGGTTCCACTTCAGACGGTATGTGTCCGTCACGAACCGCCGGGGCTATCGGGTGAGTCGCTGGATAAACACACGCGAGCCTGGGCAGATCGCCTGAACCGCTCTGGCGCGGCCTATCTAACGCCGGCGATACTCGGTGGGCGGTGGATGGTACGTGTATCGGTCGGTGCCGAGCAAACAGAACGGGCCGATGTGGAGGCACTCTGGGCCGTCATGAGACAGGAGGCAGAGGGGTAGGCACTTGGTTTCGCTGTGGGACGGCCTGGGAAGGCCGTCCTACAGGTATGCTTTTTCCTGCCGCTCGCCTTAACCAATTCGAGTCACTTGTTTTCAATCCGATAGAGCGCCTTCTCGGTTCGCAACAGCAACGCATTGCCATCGACGCCATAACTGGCGAGGGCTCGTTCGTTCAGCCGATTCTTCGCCACAGCTTCAAAACTCGAGCCGGGTTTGACAACAGTGCCTGTTCCATCCTCGGCAAGCAGGTAGATCAAACCGTTTGCATACAACGGAGATGCCGAATATCCACCACCGATCCGCTCGTTCCATCGCTCCGTGCCCGTTTTCGCATCCAGACAAGTCAAAATGCCTCCGTCAGAGATGATGTACACGGCATCGCCGATCACCAGCGGACAGGGATTGTGTGGGGCTCCCTTCTTCGCTGTCCATGCAACGTGAGTATCCGTTACATCTCCCTTGCCATCCGGCCTGATTGCGTACAACACGGGCGAATCGTATCCGGTGGAAAGATAGACCAACCCGTTGCCGTATACCGGCTTTGGCACCACCGAATATCCGCTGTAACGCACGCGCCAGATTTCCG
>DASZJS010000188.1:0-9087 GCA_035947935.1 Gemmata sp.
GGTACTCATCACCGACGGGCCGTACCTGGAGACCAAGGAGCACATAGGCGGTTTTTGGGTGCTGGAAGCCACTGATATGAACGAGGCACTGGAGTGGGGGCGCAAGGCCGTCGTCGCCTGTCGCGCGCCGGTCGAGGTGCGCCAGTTTCACTCATTTTGATACAACGGAGGCAACGGAGTGCCATGGAGACAGTGCAGATCGCGGCGATTGTAGTTCGCACCGAAAAAAATTTCCGTTTCATGTCGATTCGCTACTTCGCCGTTCGACAATATTGCTGTTACAGCAAAACACCAACCGAGGAGAATGGACATGCGCTTCATCAGCATTTTTACCGGCAATCCAACTAATCGCTTGCCGACAGAGGCCGAGATGGCGTCCATGCACAAGCTCATAGTAGAGGGCATGAAGGCGGGGTGGCTGATCGAATGCGAGGGCGTGACCTTTGGCACCACAGGCGTCCGCGTGCATAAAGCTGCCAGCGGCGAGGTCACGGTCACCGACGGCCCTTTCGCCGAGACTAAAGAGGTCCTCGGCGGCTACGCCCTCCTCAAAGCCGCGAGCAAGGAAGAAGCAGTTGAACACACGCGGCGTTTCCTCGACCACGTCGGCCAGGGAACCTGGGAGACCTACCAGCTTTTCGAGATGCCGACGGGAGAAAGATCAGGCTTTGACGACCTCGTGGCCAGATCCTGGGAGGCCGCGAACACGGAAAAACAGTAGTTTTTCGGAACCAGATTTTCAGAGGAAGTTCCGTCGCAAGTGCCGAATTCAGGTCGACTGGTTGTCTTCGAGTTGCGGCCACCGCCATGATCCCCAGCCGCGGACGCCGGCGACAAAAAGTTCAATAGCCGTCTTGTCGCCCCGATTCATCACAACATCAAATCCCACTAGCAGTTGCAAAGGTGACTGTTGGCGGGATTTGAACTTTTTTGTTCGACCACCCCGCTAAAAGTCTTACCGAAGAGCTTCGGGCGTCGCACCGGTCTGCCCTGCGTCTCGCCGCTGCACACGCATGACACGCCCACATGACGTCGTCAAGAAACGCTGTTACCCGCGATCGAGAATCACGTCGCGGGCACGGAACTCACCGTCCGGTTCCTGTCTGACACAACGACTAATTTATGAATGGTATGAAGTCACGCAAATTCATATTTCGCCCATCAAAAGCGAAGGCCGATCACGTTCCAGTAGATCATGTACGGGACAAAGAGGACCAAGTAAAGGACATCAAGTGAGAACCGGATTCTTCTCACTGCCGTCCAGCCGTGGTCGCGGGGAATCCTGGCAAGCACGATCAGCAGGGCGACGGTCGCCAGGGTGGAAATGGTCCCCAGTAGCGGAACGAACAGCATGACAGAAGGACAGCTCGGGTGCAGCTGGTCCGCCACCAACGACACAGTGATCGTCAGCGCGACCAGAATCAGCAGGTTGAGGGCGCCGATCGCGCGTTTCAAGTTCACAACCCTGTTGGATGCTGGCAAAGCCACACTTTGCCGACGGCGGAATAAGCGGGTCAAACAGCACCAGGCGCCTGCGATCGTGTTGGCACTAAAACTGGTGAGGAAGAGAATCCATAGTGCTGCCTGGACTGTTCCGTTGCCATACCATCGCAGACTTTCGTAGCCTGCCAACCTGGGAAGAATCCCTGCTTCCGGGGCGACGCCCTCCTGTTTCATTTTGCCGATCTCCGAGGGGTGATCGATCGCGGTCCAGGCCCAATCGGTCATCGTTTTCAATGCCCCCGACGGATAGCCATGCGACTCGCTGTAGAGCGCGCCCGTTTCGGAGACTTTCAGACTGTGATTTGTCCGCGGCAGAACGATGGTCGTCCAATTCTCATTGTTCGCCTGAGCCAGCGAATTCTTCAAACCCGCAACACTTTCTCCGACCGGTACGTTTTGATCCAGTTGTCCCCACATCGCCAGGACCGGCTGGTTAACATGGCTCCACGCGGGATACACGTATTTGTCTGGCGGGGGATAAGATCGGGGAGCAAAGGAGGAGAGACGGAAGCCGTCTTGAAATGTTTGGTTCAGATCCTGTTGTATGAGATACGCTTTCTCGGCCATGTCACGCAATGTGTCCGAAAGCCCATACCTTCGGAACAGGTTGTCGCGATAGTAGAACATCTGGCCGTCGGCGACGTCTGCCCCGACGACAATGATGAATCGAATGTCCCCGGATCGGGACGCCGCGGCGGCGCTGATGTAGGCGCCTTGACTGAGCCCCCAGATGCCGATCTGTGATGCTGCGATCTCGCGGCGCTCCTTTAGGAGGGTGATGGCCGATAGAGCGTCATTGACCAGGTTCTCGTAGGGCGCATAACTCTCGTAGGTGCCGCCGGACTGGCCCGTTCCGCGCTTGTCGTAGATCAATGCGGCAATACCCTGGCTCGCAAAATACGCACCAACCTCACGGTACGGCTCGCGAGTCTGTGGGCCCGCGCCATGGACAAAGACGACGGCCGGAACAGGTACTTCGCTTCTTGGCAAAAGCAGACTTCCGGCTAGCTTGACGCCCTGATTGTGAAACTCGACGCGGTGCTCGTCGAACCCGGATTCCGCCCCGGTTTCATCGGCTCTGGCCGCCGGTCCTGCCATCCCCAACACAAACGCGGCGACAGGTATCGCGGCAGCCAACGTCGGTAGGCGGCGCCGCCGCCGGGATGAACCGATCCGGGACACTAAGTCCGCCATAGACGCCTCGGTAGCTCGAACGGATACGGTTGGCGGGGTGGAAAAAGGGACGACCTGTCCCATCACCATGACACGGCCTGATCGTCCGTTCCGATGCACTTTCTGGCACAATCCGCTCATCGGTTGTGCGGGAGCGGGGCCAAGTCGAGTATCCGGGGGACAGGTGGCTTCAACAAAGCGGCCGCGAGGAAAAAGGCACGTGCTCTGTTAAACTCGCCTGCCTCAAATGCTAACACTCCTCGCGCTTGTTGCTCCAACGATCGGTGCAACGCCGCGGCAAAGACGTTACCTTCTTCAAGCAATTCCTTTCGCCGTAGAATGTGCCAGTCCGGATTTGATCGCGTCTGCCACAATCGTTGAACGATCACATCTTGATCGATTTGGATCGGCGCACGTAGTAAGCGATCCCAATTGCCAGTCAAAATGAACTGGTACCGGCCATCGGGAGTTTGAGTTTTTGGTTCAACAACAGGAGGAGTTGGAACGTTCGTAAGCAGTTGGCCAGTCGTCGCATCCCATACGAGATCTTGGTGGTCTTGGCACCGCGTGATAACGAGGCTCCCATCCTTACTCCAGGCGACGAAGTTGACGAAGTCAATATGTTTCAGTTCACTGAGAGTTTTTCCTGTACTAACGTCCCAGATTCGAGCTGTCTTGTCTGTTGAAGCGGTGGCGATGCGGCTTCCATTTGGACTCCACGCCACTCCATGAACCCAGTGCGTGTGTCCCTTGAGCTCGCGGAGTGTTTTTCCTGTATGAGCGTCCCAGATCCTGGCAGTCTTGTCATTCGACGCCGTGACGATCAGATTACCATCCGGACTCCACGCCAAACCATAGACTATCTCAGAGTGTCCTTTGAGTTCGATAAGTGCTTTTCCAGTGTGTGTGTCCCAGACTCGAGCGGTCTTGTCGTCTGAGCCACTAGCCACGCGGTTTCCGTCCGGACTCATGGCCGTAGTTCTGATCCCACCGGTGTGTCCTCTGAGTTCAATGAGAGTCTGGTCCGTGCCTGCTTCCCAGATTCGAGCTGTTTTGCCCCAGGATCCCACAGCCAACCACCTACCATCCTTACTCAACGACACACTCATAACTGATTGATTCTGTTTGATTTCGACGAGTGATTGTCCGGTTCTGGAATCCCAAATCCGAACTGATTTGTCGGAAGATCCAGTGACGATGCGGCTATCATCGACACTCCAGGCCGCACAGTTAATTGGGCTAAGGTGTCCTTTGAGTTCTATGAGAGTCTGTCCGGTCTGGGCGTCCCAGATGCGCGCCGTCCTATCGAACGACCCTGTCACGACCCGCCTTCCATCCGAACTCCATGCCACTTGAGTGATCTCATGAGTGTGCCCTTTGAACTCTATGAGAGTCCGTCCGGTCTGGGCGTCCCAGATGCGCGCCGTTCTGTCGAACGAACTCGTGGCGATCTGACTCCCGTCCGGGCTCCAAGCAACGTCCATGAGGAAACCAGAATGTCCTACGAGTTCGAACAGTGTTTTTTTGTTGAGGACATCCCAGATTCGAGCGGTCTTATCATCCGATCCTGTAACAACCCGGCTGCCATCAGGACTCCACGCCACACATTCAATGGCGGTCTTGTGACCTATCAGTTCGCAGAGGATTTTCCCGCTACTGGCATCCCAGATTCGAGCTGTATTGTCCGATGCAGTGAGGAGTCTGTTCCCCTCCGGGCTCCATGCCACGCGTCCGACTATGTTTTTATGTTTGAGTTCGATGAGAACCTGTCCTGTGCCTGCGTCCCAAATTCGTGCTGAATTGTCCCATGAACCGGTCGCGATCCGCTTCGAATCCGGACTCCACGCCACGCTATTGATCGTTTTCGCGTGTCCATTGAGCTCAAGGAATGGGTTTTCGCTACGAGCGTTCCAGATCCGAGTTGTCATATCCCCCGATCCAGTGATGATCCTGGTACCATCCGGACTCCACGTCACACACTCCACGACTCTTGCATGTCCTTTGAACTCGGCAAGAATTCGTCCGGTGCGGACATCCCATATTCGAGCAATGCCGTCGTTTGACCCCGTTGCGACCTGGCTGCCGTCTGGACTCCACGCCACACTTGTGAATGGAGAGTCGTGTCCTTTGAGTTCGGCAATAGTCTCTCCCGTGCGCACATCCCATACCCGTGCTGTCCTGTCTGCTGAACCTGTTACGATCCGGCCGCCATCCGGACTCCACGCCACACACTGGATCACACTTGTGTGTCCACCGAGTTCGATGAGGGCTTTCCCGGTGCGACCATCCCAGAGACGAACTTTCCCTACGCGAGTCTTGCGGTCGTATGAAGCTGTGACAATCCGGCTGCCATCCGGACTCCACGCCACACCTCTTACCTGTCCCATATGTCCTTTGAGTTCCAGCAACCGTTCCCCAGTGCCGGCATCCCACAAGTAGCTTTTCTCGTCAAATGACCCTGTAACCACTCGATTCCCATCCGGACTTATCGCCAAGCTGTAAACAGCATTGGAATGTCCATTGAGCTCGATAAGAGCTTTGCCAGTGCAGGCATCCCATATCCGAGCTGTTTTGTCACCTGAGCCGGTGATGATCCGACTCCCATCTGCACTCCAGGCCACGCAATAGATCGGGTGAGTATTTCCTTTGAGTTCGATGAGAGGTAGTCCAGTTCGACTGTTCCAAATCCGTGCCGTACCGTCATACGACCCCGTTGCGACCCGGCCACCATCCGCGCTACACGCTACGCACATTACACTACCAGTGTGTCCATACAGGATGAAAGAACTGCCCTCGAAGCGTCGTTTGAGAATTCCCCAGGCAATACACCGATTCGTAGGAGGGATTTCGGAAAGTATGTCTTGGGCCAGTTGTGCATGGCCTTTGTCGAATGCAGTTTGAGTATCCCGCAACTTGTTCAAATCGAGCAGTTGCTGGCTCTCCTTGAGTTGGACTGCCAACTCCTCGGCCTTGTCGTCGGCTCGTTTGGCCTGCTCAGTAGCTTTTTTTGCCTCTTTGTCTGCCCTGTCTTTCTCCCGATTTGCTCGTACGGCCTCATTCTCCGCATCCGTGGCCTTGTCGTTCGCGTACTTGGCCGCCGCAATGGCAATCAATTCCTGCTGGCGGGCATCGCGATAGTTCACGTACCCCACTGCTATTCCAGCCATCACGGAGACCACCACTGCAGCAAGCAAACCCGAAACCACCGGGTTTCGTTTCGTCCACTTCATAGTTCGCTCGACAGCTCCCGCTGGTCGAACGCTCACAGGCTTTCCAGCCAGGAATAGCCTCAGGTCATCAGCCAGTGCGTTCGCATTTTGGTAGCGGTCGGCCGGGTTCTTCTCCAGGCATTTGAGACAGATCAACTCCAGATCGCGAGGGATTGTGGGCACCAGTTTCCTTGGCGAACTTGGTGTATCCTGCGTGATGGCGAACAACATCGCATCCAAGTCGGCAAACTCGAATGGCCGCTTGCCCGTCAGGCACTCATAGAGCATCACCCCAATTGCCCAGACATCGGCAGGCGGGCCAGCGAACTTGGTCCCTCGAAGTTGTTCCGGAGCCGCGTAGGCGGGGGTGCCCAGCACGGCATCAGTCTGGGTTAGATCGCTGCCCGTTCCACGTTTGGCGAGACCAAAGTCGGCAACCTTAGGCTCGCCAACGGTATCGAAGATCACATTCCTGGGTTTCAAATCCCGGTGGACTATTCCCAAAGCATGAGCAGCTCCCACCCCTTCTGCGATCTTTTTGACCAATCTTGCGGCGTCCAACGGGAGAAGTCGGTCGTTTTTGAGACGTTGGCTCAGTGTGCCTCCGGCCAAATGTTCCATCGCCAAGAACGGCTGACCGTGGTGTTCGCCAAACTGATGCACGCGAATGACGTGCGGATGATCGATCGCAGCTGTGGCCTCCGATTCGACGAGGAACCGAAGTACAGCAAGAGGTTGGTTATTCGTTCTCAAAAGTAGTTTCAGCGCGACTGTCCTACCCAGCATTTCATCGCGGGCTCGATAAACGATACCCATCCCACCCCGACCAAGTTCAGTCTCAATCCGGTATCCTGGGAGAACAGGATAAGTTGTCGAAGCATCGACTGCGGACCACCCTGCTGTTTGCTGGGAATCGGGGTTGTGACTGAATGTACCAAACGGATCATTCGTGGCAGTAACTGCCGACTTGATGTCTGGGTCGGGGCCACTGTCAGATGGCTTCCAGTTGTGAGTTGGGTCTTTCGTTTGGTAAGAACCGGTCGCGTCAAGTGCCCCGGGGGTTTCGGCTGATTGTGTGCTGTCGGGTTCGGACATGGTCACACCAACAAGAAGGGGAACCCATTTAAAATCGGATCATACCCGAACCAAGGTTTGTGGCCAAAAAATAAACCTTGGGAAACATTTGCATCGGCAACAGTTGTGCGCGGCGGTCCGACCGACGTCCGCCCGACCGAAGCATCGAGCATCCGATTGGACGTGCCAGTCGATGTGGCCGAAACGCGCAAAGCCAGACCGCTAGACGAAGATTGCCGGCTGCAGGTGGACGACCAGGGTTGCCTCGGATAGTATCGGAACGGTTCCAACCAAGGAGTTGCCGTGTTAGATTCGTCTCACGCGTCAGGTCATCTCGTAACGGTGTTGGCCCGGATCGTCGCGATAGTTGCTCTGTTCGCTCCGGGTGGATTCTGCCGAGCAGCAGACCAACCAACTCCCAAAACTCATCAACTCAAACCAATCCCCAAAACTGTGGCTTGGGGATACTATGATGCGAGTGCGCTGCCTGTTCTCCGAATCCAATCCGGCGACACGGTCGAAGTCCAAACCCTCATCACCAGTAGCCCGACCGCACTGCAACGGGCATTCGTCCCACCCGACCAGATCGAGCAGGCCCTCAAGGACATCTTCAAGGATGTCACCGACAAGGGGCCGGGTGGCCACATCCTGACCGGACCGATCTTCGTTGAAGGAGCGGAGGCAGGGGACACTTTAGAGGTTCGGATCAAAACCGTTCAACTGGCTCTTCCCTATGCCTACACCGCGTTCAGCCCACGAGGCGGCTTTCTGCCAGAAGACTTCCCGAGGTCAAAGACAAAGATCATCTCACTGGATCAAAAGCGGATGGTAGGAAAGTTTGGCGATGGGGTGGAGATCCCGCTCAAACCATTTTTTGGGAGTATGGGAGTGGCTCCCCCAGCCGAACTCGGTCGGGTAAGCAGCGCCCCGCCCGGAGTCCATGCCGGAAACCTCGATAACAAGGAACTAGTGGCCGGGACCACGCTATTCATTCCCATCCACACTCGAGGGGCACTGTTTTCGATAGGCGATGGGCACGCTGCCCAAGGGGATGGAGAGGTCTGCATCACCGGCCTGGAGACATCGTTAACTGGCACCCTGGAGTTCATCGTCCGGAAAGACCTGAAGCTCAAATGGCCAAGGGCCGAGACACCGAGCCACTACATCGTCATGGGGCTGGACAAGGATCTGACCGAAGCAGCGAAACTGGCGACCCGGGAAGCCATTGACTTTCTGAGTACCCAGAAAAAGCTGAGCCAGGATGAGGCATATATGCTGGCAAGCGTCGCGGTGAATTTTCGGATCACCCAGGTCGTGGATGGAACCAAGGGGGTACATGGGATGATTCCGAAAGAGATCTTCAAGGAGAAATGAGCTGGGTGTAACCGGTAGGGCGTCAGTGTCGCTGCGAAGTCACTCGCCGAGGCACCGACGACGAATCCGATCGCGAAGCGTAGTGCTGTTAATTTGACCAACTCGGCATTCAAGTCGCGCGTTGGTCCAACACACCACGGGCGATGCGACCGATGCGCAACTCTCCTGCCGTCGCTTCACCTGGCAGATCGTTGTGCTATTACTTAATGAACGATCTTGCATTTTGGCAAAGCTTCCTTCAGTTCCTTCACTCCTTTGTCTGTAACTCTGGTAAACCCAAGGTCCAGAGAGGTAAGGTTTTTCAATTCCCTCAATTCTTTTAGCCCTTGGTCCGTTACCTTGGAAAACTGCAGATTGAGCGACATGAGATTCTTGAGAAACTTCAGTTCCTTCAAACCCTCATCCGTCACCTGTTCCCCCCCAAAGGAAAGTTCTGTAAGGTTGTTGAGATCTTGCAATTCTCGCAGCCCCGGCCCATGCACTTGGGAACCGTACAAGGAAAGCGTGGCGAGCTTTTTGAAATCCTTCAATTGCTTCAACCCTTCATCGGTTACCTGAGTACCCTCAAGCCCCAACTTCGTGATGTTTTTTAGATCCTTCAATTGCTTCAGACCCTCGTCCGTCACCTGCTCGAGACGAAGGTAGAGTTCCGTGAGTTTTTTGCACTCGTTTAGTTCCTTCAGACCTGCATCGGACACCTTCGTTGAAGTCAAGTCCAGAGCGGCGAGGCTCTTGATCTCCTTGAGTTCTTTGA
>DASZJS010000189.1:0-7179 GCA_035947935.1 Gemmata sp.
AGTCCCATCTGGATCAGTGAGCCACACAGTTACAGAATACGTACCGGAGTGTAGACGGATGCCGCGGACAATGGCCGAGGCTATTCCGGCAGAGATCGGCTCCTGAGGGTTGCCGACCGGGTGGGTAACTTGATTCGTGCCGAAGAGAGGTTGCCCTTCTCGTGTGGATACTATAACGCCGATCAGGGGAATAAAGGGAAACGGAGAGTGGAATCCGACGTCGATTTTCAGAACTCCACTCAGATCTGATGCAACCTCGACAGAGACGACGCTGGGTTTCTCGCGCAATGTCGTCGTCAGTGTGTGAGCGTCTTTGGTGTCCTGATACTGATCGATCACCGGCCCGATGGGTCCGGTCGATTCGATGGTCCCACGCCGAAGATATACGCCTGTATTGCAAAGATGTCGGACCATTCCGAGGTTATGGCTTACAAACAGAACCGTCCGGCCACCCTTGGCAACCTCGCCCATCTTCCCCATACATTTCTTCTGAAACGCCGCATCCCCAACTGCCAGCACCTCATCGACAATCAGGATTTCCGGCTCCAGGTGAGCGGCGACCGCAAACGCCAGCCGCATGTACATCCCGGATGAGTACCGCTTCACGGGTGTGTCGAGGAACTTCTCGATCTCGGCAAACGCCACGATTTCATCGAACTTTCGCTTCACCTCAGCACGGCTCATTCCCAATATGCTGCCATTCAGGTAAACATTCTCCCGACCAGTCAACTCGGGATGAAACCCCGTTCCCACTTCCAGCAGGCTTGCGACCCGACCATCAATCGCGATCCGCCCCGTTGTCGGCTCGGTGATCCGACTGAGGATTTTGAGCAGCGTGCTTTTCCCAGCACCATTCCGACCAATGATCCCGACGACATCGCCGCGCTTCACCTCGAACGATACGTCCTTAAGCGCCCAGAATTCCTCGCGTGTGGGATCGGCACCAGGTTCGCCGCGACGGGTAAATCGGCGGACGAGCGATTTCGTTCCCTGAGTGATGGTATCGCGCAGAGTCGAGTAACGGCCCCGCTCCGCGGCGTGACTGATGACGTACCGCTTGCTGAGGTTTTCAACCCGAATCACCGTCTCTGGTTCGCCCACTCTTTAAGCCTCAAATGATGTCCGCGAATGTCCGCTCGGTTTTCCGGAAGTATCGAATCCCACCAAACAACAGCCCCACCACCGCGACCACGGTAACGCCGATGGCAAACGGAGTCACCTCATTGGCCTGCCCAAGCAGCGACCACCGGAACCCTTCGATCAACCCGACCACGGGATTCACGATAAGCCACCACCGATACTCTTCAGGCACCGCCGTGAGGCTGAACCCGACCGGGGAAACGTACACCCCGAACTGGAGGGCGAATGGGATCACGTACCGGAAGTCCCGGTACTTCACGTTCAGTGCGGCCAGCCAGATCCCCACCGACAGCGCTGCGAGCATCGCCAGCACCACTAACACCGGAAAGACCACCAGCCGCCAGGTAGGTTCGGTGCCGTACCAGACCATCATGCCGGCCAGGATCGGGAGCGTGACCAGGAAATCGATCAGGCTGACCGCAACCGCACTGAGCGGGATAATCAACCGGGGAAAGTAGACCTTCGAGATCAGGTTCCCATTACTGACCAGGCTCTCGCTGGCGGCCGAGAACCCGGATGCGAATAACTGCCAGGCGAGCATCCCCGAGAGGACGAGCAGAGGGTATGGAACGCCGCCGTCTGGGAGGCGCGCGATCTTCCCAAACACGACGACCATGATCGCCATCGTAGCCAGTGGTCGGATGACCGCCCAGGCGATCCCGATCACGGTTTGCTTGTACCGGACAGCGACATCCCGCCACGCGAGAAAGAACAGCAACTCGCGGAACCGCCACAGGTCCCGCCAGTACTGCCGCTCCGTGCGGCCAGCTTCGATCACCGTTTGTGCCAAGTAACATTCCCCGTGTAATGTTGCTCTGTCCGTTAACAGCAGCGCAGCAACAAGGTGTCTGTGCCCGATTCGAGATAGTCGGTCAGCCAGTCGGTAGGTTGAGAGTATTGGCGATCCGTCAGGCAGTCGAAGAGTCCGTAACCAAGCGGAGCCAACAAATCTCGCACCCCGAGATATTCGTGAGGGGAGTGAAACCCCATCACAATCCAGGGCCGCGCCTCGCGGATACTCTCGACCGCCCCGCGCAGAGATTCCGCTCCATGTCCCTCCACATCGATCTTCACCAGCCGGGGCAATCGGATTTCACCCTTCTTGACGAGGGAATCGAGTGACACTGTTGTCACAGGAACATGAGTTGCACCGACCCCTTCTTCGCCTGGATAGCGGAGATGAGTGGTAGGGGTGCCGAGTCCTGAGTAGTGCATGATGTCAGCCTGGCCGTCTCCCTCGCTCACTGCGGCTTGATATAATCGCACCCAATGGAGACGGTTCATTAGAACGTGTCGATGACATCGCGCGTATGACTTGGGGTCTGGTTCGAACGCCGCGATCTGGCCCTCCGGACCAACGGCAAGCGCCAAACCAACGGTGTAGATGCCATAGTGAGTTCCCAGATCCCAACACGCAGCCCCGCGGAGGTCTCCAAGTCGTTGCACTGCTTGATCCACGTCAGTCTCGTAAGTACCGCGCCAGTATGCAGAGTGGGGAAAAGCTGTCCACCAGGCACCCTGGGCAAGTCCCCGGCGAACGCGAACTGGAAACCGCCCGAGTGGTGTGTGACCCAGGCACCGACCAATTTTTCCAATCAGCTTCCGCATTCTATCTCACCTCTTGAAGTTTGATCAAAAGGCGATTTTGATCGAGTGCTATCACCCACCGCAGAGCTCTGTCAGGATCGTGGCGAACTTTCCGGTGCAAACCTTCCGGTCGAATTCCTTTTCGGCAACTTGGCGACCGCGCTGGCCCATCGCAACGAGTTCCTCTCGATTGCGAAGACACCAACGGATCGCATCGACTAACTGGGCAGGAGAGTCGGGATCGACACGTAGGCCACAACGGAACCGTTCCGTTACCGCTGCGGTGTCTCCCTCCGCGTCGATCGCCGCAACGTAAGGGCGGCCGACCGCGAGGATACCGTACAACTTACTCGGAACGATGAACCCCGACACCCCCTTCTGAAGAGTGACGAGGTGGACATCGGCGGCACCGAGCGATTCGGCCAAACGATCCTTGGGCTGGTAAGGGAAGAACTGGACGTTGGTGAGTTCCTCGGCAATCGCGCGGCTCTCGAGTGCCCGTTTGTGAGCCCCATCACCAATAAACACGAATGCCACCGGTTCGTTCCGGAGTTGGGCTGCGGCATCGAGTACCATGTCGAGGTTCTGCGAGAGGCCCAGATTGCCCGAGTACGCCACAACCAGATTCGCACCGACGCCCCACTCCTGTCGAAGCGGTTCTCTGGGAAGACCCGGGCGCAGCAGCGATGAATCTGCCCAGTTCGGAATCACGGCGATCTTGGCTTCCGGCACCCCTCGTGCCAGAACTCGTCGTTTCATATCCTCGCCGAGAACGACAATCCGATCGGCGTGTCGCAAACCAAACTGGCTCAACTTTCGCAAGACCCAGGTCATCAATCCCGGTCGGAACTTCCCGAGGGCAAGACCGACTTCGGGATGGAGATCCTGGAGATAGCACACGAGCCGGCATCTGTGCCAGTATCGGAGGAAGACACCGAGGGCCGGAAGGAACGGCGGATCGGTTTCCACAACGAGCACTTTTGGTCTGGCTTGTCGGACTGCCGCCCACGCCGAGCGAGTAAAGTAACTCATTAAACCCAATGCCCGACTCCAAAGACTGCTCTTCGAGAATTTTCGGGTGGGTACACGGACGACAGTCACTCCTTCGATCCGATGGGTTCCTGCCGCCGCGAACGTCGGCACTGATGCCGCCACATTGGGCACTCCGGCAACGACTGTGACATCAAAGCCGGATGACGTCAGGTCAGCACAAAGCTCGGCGAGCAATTGACCCGTGGCTTCCACATCCGGCCAATACGACCGGTTCAGGATGAGTACCTTGGTTAGTGCGAGACCGCTCTGTACGGTAGCAGACCAATTCGGATCGGGTCTTTGGAGAGAGACAAGACTTGGTGGCGGGGGGGAAATATTCCACATGCGCTCAGATTTCGACAAAGAGTATGGCTCCGCCAGTGTCGGTTACACCCGGGGAGGTGCCCAACAATCGCAATAACCGATTTTACGAACGATAGCTTATTCTGTCGTGCCCCGCTTTGTCGGGGTCGCTGAAGAAGCAACTTTCGATCTCGCGGAATCATACGCAACAATACTTGTGCCGAGCGCACAAAAACTGATTCTGTGGGAGTGTTGGATCACTCCTGAGAGGTTCCGTCCCCAGATCGTATGAACTCCAGCGTGGAGTTCGGAACGCGGAACGAAGAGCGAAAACCCTTTTGTTTTCGAGACTGTAGCATCGAGAATGCGGCAAGAATGGCCGCAAATGTACAAGAAGAACAAAAGGAAGACATCTGAAGAAGAGAGGTTTGACACGCTGAACAGGGGTTGAGACTTGATCCCATCGATACCTTGAACCCGTCCCAAGTCATGCGTTCATCTTTGGCTTTCTTTTGCGTCTCTGTGCCTGCTTGCGGCATTCCTCTTTGTCTTCTTCCTCATATGTGGTCACTCCTACCACATTCAGGAAGTTATAGTCTCCGATTTTCCGCGGTTTTTTTTGGTTTTGCGCGATGTTTTCCGTTTTTCGCGATCAGAGTGTGAGGATAAATGGGGTTGTAGGATGGCTTCACCTTCCTGAAATCGCGTTCTCGGAATCCAGGGCACGGAGCATCCAACGCTCAATGCCTACCGAAACCCCTTGCCCGAGAAGTGAGACTTCAACGCAGACGCGCAACCCCTCGCTTGTGTCCAGAACCTTCCCCTCGATCCCGATGTACGGCCCCTCGACGATGACCACCCGCTGCCCTTTGGGCAAGGATGTCTCAGGACGCGCGGAGACGCCGCCGTTTAGTACGGCATGGACAGAGACCAACTCACTCGCGAGTTGCTCGTGGTCCGTCGCGGGAACTTCCCGAACCACCAAGCGCGTTGCGAACGCAGCCGATCGAGCGTCGTTATCTCCAGCAACAAAAACATACCCGGGGAAGAGTGGAAGCTGCGACTGGAATGTCCGTCCCGATTTCTTCCATCTATGAACGTAGGTGGGAAGAAAGTAGGGCGTTCCCGACTTGACCAGGAGGCGGGCGAAGGACTTCTCCGCTCTCGCCCGGGTTTGGAAGACCCACCAGCGTCCCTTCATCGCTTCGCCGGGCGAGAACAAATCGTGGGGATATACCATCGGCTCGGAGACGAGTATCGGCATGTGAGTTATGAAGCAATTAATGAGAGGCTAGGCGAACTTTCAACAACATTCAAATTTGGGCGACATTGCAGCAACGATAGTAGTACAGCCGGAACCCCCGTGCAACAAGAGTGGAGGAATGGCTGTGAGCGTTGCGCATCCGATAACCGGGGTGTTCTTTTATAGCTTCATCTCTGGGCTGAATTTTGTTCTAGACTCCCTTCAGCTGGGAATCGCAATTCGGCTGATGGAGGCTCCCTGTGAAGCGGCTGTTCCGGCCGGAGACGTTGTTTTTCCTGCTCACCTGGCTCGTGTTGATGCTCGCGTTCCGGGAACGCGGGTTCTACGATCCCGGCTCGCTCTGGCACATCAAAGTCGGTGAAATCATCCTCAACGAGGGGATGCCTCATACCGACCCTTTCAGCTACACGTTCGAGGGACGGGGCTGGGTTCCCCAGCAGTGGGGCGCGGAGGTACTCATGGCCCTCACCCACCAGATCGGTGGGTTCGATGCCATGCTGCTGGCCTTCGCCACGCTTATCGCGGCTCTTTACACCCTCATTTTCCGCAGAGCGATGCAAGCGGGGATGGGGCCAATCCTGGCGGGGCTGATGGTGGGGGTCTGCCTCTTCGTTGGGGCATTCCACTACTTTGTCCGTCCACATATGTTCACGATCATCCTCCTTGGCTGGACGATGGTAGCCATCATCGACTACGAACGCGGTCGCTGTTCGGAATGGCGACTGATCGCGCTTATTCCGCTCTACATCCTCTGGACCAACCTCCACGGCGGCGTTCTTGGCGGCACCATGACGGTCGGTCTTGCCGTCGCGGGCTGGGGGGTTCTGTTCCTGAAGTCCAGGATTGGCAAAACCCAGGTTCCCGGTCAAACCTCGGAGAGCGCCACTCCGATTCGGAACTGGCGCACGGCTTTTCTTTTGTGTGGAATCGTTGTTGCCTGTGGGCTGACGCCCTTCATCAACCCGCACGGATTGGAGATGATTCGGATCTGGCAGCGGATCGTAGCATCGAAGGTGTTGCCCGCAGTCGTTCACGAACACATGCCGCTTAATCCCACCGAACCGCTCGGGCTGGCAATCATCGGGCTAGGCGCGTTCTACCTGATCCTGCTTCTCGGCACCCTCCCACGCAGGCCGCAAGTAACGTGGCTTATCCCACTCGTGTGGTTCGCATTGAGTTTCAAGGGTATTCGGCAGGGGCCGCTGTTCGCCATTACTGCCGCGGTTGCGATGGCTGACTTGTGGCCGCACACAATCTGGCATCGCTTGTTGGTGAAATATGGCGATGGGTCGCTGGCCCGCTCGCCGAACTTTACGCCGCGACCACTCGTGGCACCCTTCATTGTCCCGGCTCTTGCGATTCTGGCTGCGTTGTGCCTTGATATCACACACACACCGGCACCCCTTGTGGGATACGGTTGGGTAAAGTTCGACCCGGATTTCGTTCCGGTCGATTTGAATGGGTCTATCGAAGAATATGCAGCGCATGTTCCGGCAGGCACGCGCGTTTTCAACGATGCGAACCTCGGCGGCTACCTGATCTATCACGCTCCGAGTCTCAAGATCTTCATGGATGACCGCTGCGAGCTTTACGGCGACGACTGGATCAAGGGATATGCCGATACGCTCGGTCTGCCCCCAGGCGAATTGGGTGTTGTGTTTGAGCACTGGGCCACGGATTACCAGTTCGACCGGGCGCTGGTGATGACCAATCCGCCCGAGAAGGAGAAACCCTCCATCGAACGCTATCTGCTGGGCAACCCGCAGAAGTGGCGCGAGGTCGCCCGCGGCAAACGGGCAGTTATGTTTGAACGAATACGGTGAGATGGGGAGGTGCGGAAGACGGAAGGCCGA
>DASZJS010000190.1:0-2708 GCA_035947935.1 Gemmata sp.
ATCGATTTCGAGGTCGAATCGTTCGATTCGGCCGCGGCGACCGTCACCAAGTTGGTAATGGGCATCAAGGGCGCGTTTATCGCCACCGTGAACAGCGAGAAATTGACGAATGGCAAGGTGAAAGGGGCGATCACGGTTCGCGTTCCCCCCGATCAACTCGATGGGCTTCTCCTCGACCTGCGGAAAGAACTCAGCAAGGGCGGCGAACTCAAGGGCAGCCGGATTGGCAGTCAGGACATTACGAAGCAATACACCGATCTGGAGAGTCGACTGAAGGCAGCGCGCACAATGGAGCAGCGATTGCTCCAAATCATCAAAGAAGGCAAGGGGGAGATCAAGCAACTCCTTGATGCTGAAAAGGAACTCGGTGTCTGGCGTACCAAGATCGAGGAGACCGAGGGAGAGCTTCGCTACTACTCCAACCTGGTTGCTCTCAGCACGTTGACCATCACCATCACCGAGAAAGAAATCCGTGCCTCGGCAACCATGACCGAGAACGAGCGGATTCAGGCTGGGGTGGAAGTCGAGGACGTGGATAAAGTTTATCAGCAGATCCTCGCTGCTGTGGTTGAGGCCAAGGGTCGCGTGACCAAATCCGAGGTAAAGCAGCTCTCTGCCGGGCAATTCAATGCGGCACTGAATTTCGAGGTTGCACCCGAAGCAGCCGGTCCCCTCCGGGATCGCCTCCGGCAGGTTGGGAGAGTGACACGGCTGGAGATTGATCGTGTCCAGCAACCTGAAGGAACGGTGACGAAGAATGCGAAGTTGCAACGCGGCGACACCCTCTTCTTCGTGCAGCTCTATAGCTATAACCAGACCAATATTGCCCCGAGAGAGGTTGCGATTGTTCAGGTGGCTGTGCCCGATGTGCCATCGGCGTATCAGACGCTCCGGGATGCTGTTGCCAAGGCGTCAGGCCGGGTGTTGATCGCCCAACTGAACGAACAGGATCAGCAAAACGTTGCAGCTCAATTCGATTTTGAAGTCCGTCGGGCAGATGAAGCCATTCTCCGCGCGGCGGTGGATTCGCTGGGAGAAGTTGTGGCCCGTCAAGTCACGCGGGCACCTGAAAGCGACAATGTCACCGATGCAAAAGTGATGTATCGAACCATGCTCATCGCCAAGAATCAACTGAAACCGCGAGATCGGACCACCCTTGCCCTTGAGGTGGCCAATGTGGATCAGACTATGGCGGTTTTTCGCGCCCAGGCGGCCGAGGTGCAGGGTAGCCGACTGGTCGATTCGCAGTTCACACGAGATCGGAGCGGCCGGCTGACGGCCAAACTGGTCTACGATGTGCCGCTACAGCACGCCTCGGGATTGGCGGAACAATTCAAGTCCGCCGGGGCAGTGCTTGTCTTTCAGTCCGCTCGCGATCCGCAGGCACCGGAAGGGAAATACGCAACGACCCGGTTGGATGTGACGTTGACGAATTCCGAGCGGATCGTTGGTGAGGATGATGGCTTGTGGCCACAGGTTCGACTGGGACTTTCTCACAGTGCTTCCATGTTGCTCAAGAGCATCAGCTGGATGGTGTTCGGGTTGTGCGTAGTGTTGCCGTGGGCTGTAATCGGATACGGTTGTTATAAGGTGCTTCGCTGGCTGATTCGTTCAAAAGCTGCAACAGTTTCCGTCACCCCACCAACGGCAGCGTGAGTCTTCCAGGGGTGAAGCGAAGCGCACTCCTGGAAGACAAAACCACGGTGGAGAGGGGCCAGCAACCCCCGGACGATCCGGGGGTTGCTGGCATTTTCACAGATGGCCCTTGAGAGCGATTGTCAAACGACCACTTTCTGCACATCTCTTGGCTTTTTGATTCTCCCCAACTCCAACACCACAACCGCGAAAGCGCGTTTATACTCACATATACTTCGCGCGGTGAAGAAGAGACGTTGAGTACGAGTGGAGTGGCGTTGCGATACAGGGATTTCATAGTAGCCGCCGCTCCACGACGGAGTTGCGGGCTACTTTGAAAACCATATTTTTCCTGCTTTGCCAAATAGATCATTCCTCCCCGCACGGAATATAACGTCCCGGTTGCTCTCCGATCCCTCGCGTCCGTTCTTGCAAGGATATGGCATGGCAGATTCTGCTGTTCTGATCGTCTCAGTGTCTGGTGTTCGTGGACTCGTTGGCAACGGTCTCTCGGCGGATATTGGAGCGCGCTTTGCCGCGGCGTTTGGGTCATTCTGTCACAGCGGCGTTCTCCGTGGCTCCGAACACGAAGGGCACGAGCCGCTTCGCATTGTCCTCTCACGGGACAGTCGGCCAAGTGGAGAAATGCTCCGACATGCGGTGATTGCGGGTTTGCTGGAAGTCGGCTGCATCGTGGAGGACATCGGCATCGCATCCACTCCAACGTGCGGTTTTGCGGTGCGACAAATGAATGCGGCCGGGGGAATCCAGATCACAGCCAGCCACAACCCGGCACCGTGGAATGGGCTCAAAATGTTCGGCCCCGATGGCGCGGTGCTGTCGGCTGAGAATGGAGCCCTCGTCCGCGGACTCTACGAATCCGGATCGTTCGAGCGGGCAACGTGGGATCGGATGGGCAGCGCTCAAGTTCCGCCGGATATGCAGGCAGACCACGCCAGGGCGGTACTCGACACGGTGAGTGTTGCGGCAGTGGCGGGTCAGGCGTTTCAAGTGTTCCTGGATGCCAATGGTGGAGCGGGTGGGCCTCTGGGAATCCAACTTCTGCAAGATTT
>DASZJS010000191.1:0-10526 GCA_035947935.1 Gemmata sp.
TTCGAGTATCCGGTTGAAGCGGGAGATTCCTGAGCCGTTGAAGGCGAGCCGCGACACTCGCTCTTGCTGGATGTCGGCGATGGCATCGACGCGAATTAGCTTTTCAACTTCGGTCAGGCTCGAAGGGAGTTGGAGTACATCGTAGTAGAGAGGCGCACGGCTTGCGGTGGCGACAAACCAATCGGCACGCACGACAGGCAATTTTGCGAGCGTTCCAACTGAGACAGCCCGTGCCGCGGTGGTGTCTTCCAGGATGCCGTAAGGGTATTCTTGAAGGATACGGTTCCAGATGGTCGCATCCCATACATACCACCGGAGATCAATCCGTAGCACTGTCTTCGCCGGGTCCACCGGTACCGGAATCGTAATCTTCGAGCCCCAAGACAAACTGTTCACCAGCTTGGCGAGGGCGTTCCGGTAGGTTTGGAGTTCCTCATCGGAGAGTCCGACGTTGTAGAGGTGCGCGAGTGTGAAATAGCGTTGAAACCGGCGGGTTCGACGGTCCATTGTTTCCAGGTCAGTGAGAATCGCAGCATTGACATCGCTGGTGGTTAAAGTGGTGCGCGTCGGAAGTATTTCTCCTCCAGGAGCACCTGCCGTAATCCATTTCTTGATACTGTCAATTTCTTCCGCAGTGGGACGAGACTTCTCGCCTGGTGGGGGCATTGTCCCTTCTTCGATACGCTTGAAGAGGCGACTGCCGGCCGGGTCGCCTGGGATTACTTTTTTCCGGGCGACGAGTTTGGCGAGGTCTGTTCCGTAGTTCATGCCGCCTTCGATTGCTCCATCCTGTCCGTGGCAGCGATAGCAGTGTGTTTTGAGGATCGCCTTCGCCTGTCCAGCAAGTTGTTTTGGATCGTCCGCGGAAAACGCTGGTCCCGCGGCGATCAACACCAGAGTTGCAGCCAGGGAAAGAATGTCGGCAGGCATCGGGTTCGTCCCTGTGTCAAGCCCACCCAGGCCATCGGCTTGCAGCCTTCGACCTGGGCTAATTGAAGCGGCCCTTCAGGCCGCAAGATACCGAGCCTGAATGGCTCGTTCTGTCAGCCCAGGTCGAAGGCCTGGGCTTTATTATCAGGCCTTACATTTATTGATGCGCCAGCCCTTATCTATAACGACGTACCAGACCGTTTAAACGATTGCCACAGATCCACTGTAACCCCTACCCGCATTTTTGCTTTGCCTTTTTCAAGATCAAGAAGCGAGGGTTCCAAACGCTCCACCGGCGAGCAATCCCCACCAGAGGAGCTTACTGACGAGATGAAGAGCCTGATCGGTGTGAATGCCGATCCACCCCAGGCATTTGGTGTGGTCGATGAGCCAGTGCGTGATGGTTTCGGCCATTGCCAGTGTGGCGACAATGGGCCAGTCGTACCCGAACCACCGGATCACCACTCCGGTCGCAGCTCCATGCAAGAGAGCATGTGCTGTCAGCCAGTAATACCAGGGGACAATCTTCGCGACAGGGTGATCGCTCCCGCGGCATTTGCAGGTGGCAGTTATCTCGTTCTGCAGGGCAAAGTCCATCAGGGCATGTGCAGCGAGCAGAAAGAATAGCAAGGCAAACAACATAGGAACAACTCAGCGGGGATACCCAATTGTACCCCTCTGAGTGACGAACTGAAACCTGTTCCCTGGCCTTGTTCGGAAAGTCTTCACTTATGCTCCGCGTGGTTTGGAATGAGACATGGGCTCCGCCCACGCGTGCACGCGTGGGCAGACTGTCATCAGTTCGGGCGCGTTGAGTTGAAAAGAGGTCAGGAATGTGTGACAGGGGTATCAGCGGTGTCAGTAATCGCACAAGATTGCGATGATGTGTTTAGGCACTTTATCAAAGCGTTTTCCATCCCAATCCCAGATTCATACACCAGTCTCGGTCACAAATCGTCATGTGTCAAAGCCCCTCGTGACAGGACCATTGATCGTAATAATTACTTCAATCATAAACGAACTTATGATTTGTGCTGGGGGACCGATCCCCAGCGTCTCCCTTCTCTGACCCCTTGGTGACATCTTCCGAATAGCCAACCGTACTTGAAGTGCAGGTCAGGATGAATGACTCATTGAGTGACCCAACCGCCGTCTTTGTGATGTCTCATTCCAACGCGCGCGAAGTACAACCAGAAAGACATCACGCCGCGGGATGTTCCCAACCCGCACGGTAAGGTCGCTTGAGCAGCTTGTTCGCCTCGGGGTCGTTTATCACCTGATGCTTTGCTGCGTCCCAGGTCAATGAGCGTCCGAGCTTCATCGAGAGATTCGCCAGGATGCACGAAGCGGTCGAAATGTAGCCTTGTTCGATATCAGCTACGGGCTTGCTGCCCTCCTCGCGAGCTTTTAGCAAATCGCGCATGTGAACGCGAATTGCCGAAGCGACGTGTCGCTCCAGATCCTTCTCGTCCTTGTCTTCGGGGTATTGTTCGTACTCGAAGAGAGCTTTCCCACTGAGCGTCGGCTTGGGTTGGTACAGCGGGAAGAATTCGTACTTGTTAACGCTGAGTTTGAGCGTTCCCTTGTCGCCATAGATCGTCGCTCCCCACGGATATTCCGGATCCGCGGATGCTCCGTAGGTTCGGTGATTCCAGACCACGGGGAACTCGGGAAAGTCGAATGTCGCGGTCTGCGTGTCGGAAATGTTCGCCTTGCTTTCCTTTTGCACCAGGATTCCGCCCGATGAACTCACACGAGTCGGCCAACCAAGCCCACACATCCACCGCACCATGTCCAACATGTGAATGCACATATCCCCAACGATGCCGTTCCCATATTCGGTGAACGAACGCCACCAGCCCCTGTGAGGCAGTGCAGGCTCGCCGTTTGGTCCGGGTGCGGGATCGTAAGGACGGAGCGGTGCTGGTCCGGTCCATGCCTCATAGTCGAGAAACGCTGGCGGTTTGCTCACGGGTGAGTTCAGGTTCCCCCGCATGTGGTAGTAACAATAGACCTCCGCCATGCCGATTTTGCCGAGTAAACCCGATTTCACTACCCGGTCACGCGCCTCGATCAGATGTGGGGTGCTTCGTCGCTGCGTGCCGACCTGGACAGTGCGCTTATGCTTCCGGGCGGCATCGAGCATGGCCTTGCCTTCCAATACATCCACGCTGATTGGCTTCTGCACGTACACATCAGCCCCTGCCTCGACCGCCGCGATCATGGGCAGTGCGTGCCAGTGGTCCGGGGTGGCAATCAGAGCAATGTCGAGATCCTTCTCTTTGAGCATTTCGCGGTAGTCAGCGAACGTGCGTGGTTTCTTTCCGGACTTCTGCCTCCCGGCAACGATATCGGCAGCGCCCGCAAGCATGTTCTTATCCACATCGCAAAGCGAGACGACCTCGACGGGCGCGACCTGGATGAGCCGAAGGAGATCGCACTTGCCATACCACCCGCATCCGATGAGACCAACGCGCAAAGGTTTCTCCGCAGGGGCAGCGAATAAACCCGATGCAGTTGCGAGTGTTGCCGATGTACCAAGGAATTGGCGGCGGTTCATGGGAGAAGCTCCGAGGGAGAGATGACACCTGAATGACAGAGTAAGCCCAGAGATGGCTTTCGCGAACTGAAAATCCGCCTCTGGTTCTCTTTCTCAGAGCGCGGTACGATCTCATTTCCATAATCATTGAGGTCATTCCGTGCTACGAACAACCTGCATCCTCATGGCATTTTTCCACATTTCCAAAATTGGAGCCGAGCCGCTTCCAGTTGCACCCGCCCCACGGCCAGTGGCTAAAAAAGTCGCTGCAATTCTCGAATCGAGTCTGAAAACGGGACATAACCAAATCCGCCAGTTTGCCTTCGACGATGACCCAAACACGTATTTTGAATCCGAAAAGAACGCCACCAAAGATGACCATTTCACACTGACATTCGATACACCCGTGTCCGTAGCAAAGATCAAGGTGATGACCGGTAAGCCGAACGGGACAGAAGCCCTCAACAGCGGCGTTCTGGAAATATCCCCCGATGGGAAGGCATTCGAGATGGTGGCCAAGTTTGAGGACGGCCTTGCGACGGTCTACCTGAAGAACAAGACGATCCAAGCGATCCGTATTCGTCCAACCGAAGACCTGAAGCATCTGCTTGTCCTCCGCGAAATAGTCATCGATTCCAAACCGGCAGTTGCGGTCTTCAAGTATCCGATCGAGTTTGTTGTCGAGTCCGAGGCACCAGACATGAAGGAATGGATCGAGAAAGCAGGCCGGATCTGCGAGCGGCACTATGGGATGATCTGCGATGAACTGATGAGTCCGGGATTCAAGCCGTTGACCGTCATCCACATGACTCTTCGCAACGACTACAACGGCGTGGCGGAAGCCAGCGGCGATCGGATCAAAGGATCGGTCAAGTATTTCAAGTCTCACCTCGACGACTATGGAGCAATGGTGCATGAAACCACTCACTGCGTCCAGATGTATCGATCGCGTCGAAACCCCGGATGGCTCGTCGAGGGGATCGCCGACTATATTCGTTTCTTCAAATACGAACCGGGCAAGATTGGTCGCCTGAACGCGGAGCGAGCCAAGTTCGATGGCAGTTACCGCGTGACGGCTGCGTTCCTCGGGTTTGTGGTCGATAGGTACGACCCGCTGATCGTCAGCAAGCTGAACAACATCATGCGTGAGGGGAAGTATAAGGAAGAAGTCTGGAAAGAACTCACTGGCAAAGCGGTGGAGGAGCTAAATCAGGAATGGCGTCGATCGCTTGTGAGGTAAGGCGAGCAGGATTATGATAATTTGAAATTATTTTCAAGATAACATCCTGACATTTTATTAACAGACCGACGTTTTCCGTGTGTCGATTTATACTCACCCCATGAGTGCCTTTGGTTCACCAAGCCCAGCAAACTTCATGAGGAAGACAAGAAACTGTTCGAGGAGGTTGGCGGAACTGCCTGAGTGACCCTGAATAATCACTGCTTCTGGTGTCATGGTTATCCTTCCAGCAAATCCCATCAACACAATCTCCGCAGCGTTCGCATCACTCGTCAGCCCAACCTTCACTCCCTCCGGCGGACTGTCTTCGATTCGATCGACGAAATCGGCCACATCGACTGGCTCCGCGAACTCGAATACTAGCCTGTCGAACATCGAGCCGAAGACCGATTGAAAACCCGCTGAACGCACGAACTCCGCCCCCGACAGGCGGCCAATCTCTCGCCGCCAGGTTATTTCGGTTGGGTCTTCGGAGTTCACCGCGAGAGAAACCGTGTACTCGAACTCTGGAGTGCGAATGAATCCCATGCCATCCCGTTCCGCGGAGACATCCAGATCCTTCCGCTTGTACCCGAATTGCTCGCGGATCATGTCGAACATATTGTCCAGGTCGGCCTTGATGTCCGCCACCGCAACCCGATTGACATACTTCCGTGCCCAGTCATTCGCACGATCGGGGAGTGAGTGCGTTTTGCGGTATCCCGTCAGATCTTTCACACGTCCAACCGTCTCAGCACGGAACACCACACGTTTCATCCGCCCTGGATCGAGTAGTTCGCCGCTGGGTCCGAGAAGATTCGCGAGATCTGCAACGACAAACGCTGCATTTGCCGCCCCGAACAGGCGGGGCGATTGCATCTGTGGTGTTTCGTAGGTCCGACGGAGCGTGCGCGGAACGGCATCTTCCAAAAAAGCCTGCAATGCCGATGCGGTCAGCGTGGCATCTTTGTTGACACCGTTACGGATCTTGCCAGTGAATGCCTCGATCAAATGGTGACGCCAGATGCCGTGCCGGAGTTGTCCGGACTCAAATGACCGCTCATTGGGCTCGCAGGCAAGCAACCCCACGTTCGTTGTGGACTCATCGAATAACTTCCTGAGTTCGTTCTCATCGAGCCCAGAGGGCACCATCTCTCCCGTCAGGGTGAGTGGATCGAGATCGAGTAGAATCGCGATTTCCCCACACTTGGTTTTGTTGAGTGCCGAAACCAGATCGGCGAGCGGGAGTGCGGTGCCAGTCAGGTCTGGCAGGATCGTATCCGCACAAACGAGGTAACCGCGGCCTTTCTGAGAAAACGCACGGCTTACAAATACAACGAGAAGTGAATCTACTTTGCCAATTAGCTTGGGCAACCGAGCGAGTTGTGATTCGATCGCGGCCTTCGTGGTTCGCGTGCCCGCAATTAGAAAACATTTCTGCGGGTTATAGCCAGCGGCAGGCAGCGCGCGGTGAAGTTCCGCAGCGTCACCTGCCGCATAAGCGACCGGTGGAGCGGCTTCAAAAAAAGTGTCCACAGCGATCAGCAATGCGGCACGATCGAGCACGAGAATAAATCCTCAAGAAAGTGGAACGCTGGCTAAGGTGTGAGTGTAGACAACTTGACCGCGACGTACAAAGTAAGTTGAAAACCAATTCGGAGGCAGTCCGTGCGGGCGATCGACATCATTCGGAAGAAGCGCGACGGTGAGGAACTGACTTCCGCAGAGATTGACTTCTTCGTCCGCGGCTCGCACTCGGATGCCGAATGGGCTCCCTATCAGTTATCTGTTCTTCTGATGGCCGTGTTTTTGCGCGGCATGACGACACGGGAGATCGCCCACCTCACCCGTGCGATGGCAGACTCGGGCAAGAGGCTCGATCTTTCCGATATTCCCGGCCCAAAGGTCGATAAACACAGCACTGGTGGCGTTGGGGACAAGACCTCTCTGATCCTCGGGCCACTGGCAGCAGCGTGTGGTGTAGTCGTGCCGATGATTTCTGGCCGAGGGCTGGGGCACAGTGGAGGAACCCTCGACAAGCTCGAATCCATACCCGGTTTCCGAGTTGGACTGTCCGAGAGTGAGTTCCGAACCGCACTTCAAAAAGTGAAACTCGGCATGATTGGTCAGACACAAGACATCGCCCCAGCCGATAAAGCAATCTACGCACTCCGAGACGTAACGAGTACGGTTGAGAGCATTCCGCTGATCACCGCATCGATCCTCAGTAAGAAGCTCGCGGAGGGAATTTCGGGCCTTGTGATGGATGTGAAGTGTGGGCGCGGTGCGTTTATGAAAACACGAGACGATGCGAAGGCTCTCGCGGACTCGCTGGTTCGAGTCGGAACTGCCAATGGCCTCAAGATGACCGCTCTCCTCACCGCGATGGATGCTCCACTTGGGCGATGTGTCGGGAATTCCCTGGAAGTGCTTGAGTCGATCGAAGTCTTAAAGGGAGCGAGTGCATCAAAAGACTTGACCGATTTATCTGTCCTGTTGGCAGCGCGGATGGTCAAGCTCGCTGGATTGGCCAGCGACAACCAGGATGCCGAAGTGCGGGTACGGAAGGCTCTGACTTCCGGGGCTGGGTTGGAAGTGTTTCGCAAATGTATCGAACAACAGGGCGGCGATCCACACATCGTTGATGATCCCACACGGCTACCGATAGCCACACGATTTGCGCAGGTGAGAGCTGACCGAACGGGTTTCATTGACCAGATAGATGCCGAGCTTGTTGGCATCGCGGCCATGCGACTCGGAGCTGGGCGAAATCGAACCGAAGACACCATCGACCACGCGGTTGGGATCGCTGTCTTCGCCAAACCCGGAGAAAAAATCCGTTCAGATGAATCGGTGTTTGAAGTGCGGTTCAACGATGAGGCAAAGTTAGCAGCCGCGCTCGGTCTGCTCCAGCTGGCTTATACGATCAGTGAGACACCCCCCACCGAGCAAACGCTGATTCTGGAGGAGATCGCATGACAGTTGACCCACTGATCGTCGCGGCGATGGCTGCCAGAGAGAAGGCTTATGCCCCATTCTCGCATTTCCAGGTCGGAGCGGCTCTTGAGACCGAGGAAGGCGCGATCATCCCAGGCTGCAATGTTGAGAGTGCAAGCTATGGGCTAACCATGTGTGCTGAACGGGTCGCAGTGTTTCGAGGTGTGTCGGAAGGCTATCGTTGTTTCAAGCGCGTTGCGATTGTGACTGAAGCTGCAACGCCAACTCCGCCCTGTGGAGCTTGTCGGCAAATCCTGTGGGAGTTTGCCCCGGACGCTGAAATTCTCCTGGCGAATCTTTCCGGGGAAGTGTTGAGATACACCGTGCGAGAACTGCTCCCAAATGGGTTTGATGCGCGACAACTCAGGGGTGAGCGGCCGTGATTTTATCAGGCATTCTTCAAACACTATCAATTGCACCTATCGTTTGGGTAGTTCCTTCCGACATGCAGCAAGCGACATGAGGGCGAACGCGGTCCCGTAGGGCTTGTGGTAGTTGTACAACTGATAGTCCCACCAAGACCCATCGCTCTCCTGAAGATCGAGCAGGATTGTGGCAAGATGGTCCTGATAGAACGGCCGATCAGCGGTGGGGAGCAAGGGGATTATCATCGCCGCGTAATAGTGGCCGAAGTAGTAGAAGTAACCGGCTACCTGGAAGAACGACTCGTGTGGGATTGGCTTCTTCCGACCCATACTCAACCAGCCGTTGCGGCTCACCAGGCGGTCGAGCCACGACTTGAGGTCGGTGTCGGTGACCTTCTCGTCACCCCAGAGACGGAGCGCGAGGTTACACGCTTGCGACCGCCCGAGGCTTCCCCCCGGTCGATTGATCCCCATCGTCGGATGAGCCCATAAATAGGTTCCGTAGAGGTATGTTCCATCCGACTGTCTCTGATATTGGGTCATCTTGATCGCCCGCTTAAGAATCTTCTCCGGTGGCGATATGCCGATCTCCTTCGCCTCGGCAAACGCCACGAGAACCGCAGCATTCACGAAACTGGTTGAAGATGATGCTGGTCGTTGTGTGCCGCCGTCGAAGTCATAGTAACCCCACCCGCCTTCGACCGATTCGTACTTGGTCAGCTTTTCGTACTGTCCGCGGATCAACTCCTCGATCCGCTTCTTACGTTCTGCATCGCTGGGGATGCGGTGATGCATGCGGACGAGAGCCTGGATTCCGTAGGCATGAGCCCAGACGTTATTGATTAAGGCCGGCTGATCGCGCCGGACCTTCGGAAGCTCCGTAAATAAGTGTTCCTCCCCCCGTTCGATCGCTCGCAGCACTTCTTGAGCGTTTCCACCGGTCTCGATCAGCGAGGAAACAGCAAGTGAGGTTGTGGCAATGCTGTACGCGTGATACGTTCCGATGTCCGCGAAGATCGGCACCCCTCCCTTGATCGCGGGAGTGCCCCATGATCCATCCTTGTTCTGGTTTGCGACCAGGAAGTCAACACCCCGGCGAATCGCGGCGTCGAGCTTTTCGGTTGGAACAGGTTCGGCCGGTTTGGGTCGCAGTATGAGAGTCGGGGCCGGAGCTATGGGTGGCTTATCCTCAATATGCGCAGAACTCATTGGGAGTATGGCAGCGAGAGCCACACCGACCAGGATTACTCGGCAGAAGTTCATGATGGTTCCTTTTCGTGACGATCGGTTACGGTTTCGATGCCAGGATCTCATCGCCTTCCGCCAGCCCTTCCAGGATCTCGATTCGATCGCCCGACGTGATCCCAACCGTCACCGTCTTCTTCTCGTTCTTACCCCCCTTGGTCGGGCGGTAGACGTAGTGGATATCCTCTGTCACGTCTTCAAAAACAGCCGATGATGGAACCGTCAGAGCGGCTTTCTTCTTTGCGGTGACAATCCGGACGGAACAAGTCATCCCCGGCACGAGTCCATCGGCTTTGCCATCCAACTTGATTCTAACCTCGAACTTGCTTTCGTGGGGCACTCCCGCCACTCGAACCAGTTCACACGGCACCTTTTTGTCGGGGAAAGCCGTTGGGGTCAATCGCCCGGTCAGTCCGGGCTTGAGCCCCGAGAGTTCCTTTTCCTCGACATCAGCGCGAACCACCAACTTACCCGGGGACACAACTGTGAGGAATACATCCCCGGGGTTGATCGGGCCGACACCGTGAAGAGCCGGTCCTTGTGGGCCGGCTGGGATCATCCATTGCCCGCCAACGAATCGGCCATGGTAGGCCAGCCCATCGACCGGAGCCTTGACTGTCAGCGCTGTCCGATCGATTTCCAACTCCGCCAGGTGCTCCTTCGCCTTCCCTTCGTCGTACTTCAAGTGCGCCAGAGCGAGCTTTTTCTGTTGAAGGACCAGCGGATGGACATCGCGTGCCTTGGCAAGACTGAGTTCGGCCTTTTCGACCGCTGACTTCACCGCTTGCTCACGACGAGGAAGTTCGACTTTCAATGTGTGTTCAGTCTCGATCTTTGCAAATGTTAAGCTGAGATCAGCGCTCTCCACGGAGTGCTTGTATCGTTTCAGGATCATCTGCTCAGTCTCTTCGGTGAGATCTTTATCGCGGTACATCTTTTGGAGCTGTTTCAATTCGTCTTTCGCGTATTCAGAGTTGAAGCTGGCCGACTTGAGGGAGAACTCGGCTGATTGGATGAACATTTTGCGGTCAGTCTCAACAAACCGCTTCATGTCCTCGACGGCCTGTTTGAACTCCCTTTCGGCGGCTGCGAGATCAAGAGGAGTCTGCTTCTCCAATATCGGGAGTTCTTGCTCGGCCTGACGAATTGCAAGCTGCGCGAGATCCCGCTCCTGACGTGCATCGCGGATCTCACGGTCGAGCTTGTCCGCTTCAAACTCGACCAGGATGTC